>NZ_JAVTWX010000136.1:0-20614 GCF_032229645.1 Brooklawnia sp. | reverse complement strand
AACCCGGATGGATATTGATCTGTCGGCTCTACGAGCCATCGAACGGGACAAGGAGATTCCGCTCGACTTTCTGCTGAAGGCGCTGGAGGATGCTCTGCTGAACGCGTACCTGAAGACCGACGGTGCCAAGCCCGGGGCCCGGGTGGTGCTCGACCGCAAGAGTGGCGCGGTAGCGGTGATGGTGCCCGATCTCAACGAGGACGGCGAGCAGGTCGGTGAGTACGATGACACCCCCGCCGACTTCGGACGGGTTGCCGCCTCCACCGCCCGCCAGGTGATCTTCCAGCGGTTGCGCGAGCATGAGGACGAACAGAAGTACGGACGCTTCGCTGCGTCCGAGGGAGACATCTTGACCGGTGTCATCCAGCAGGACCGCGACTCTCGCTCGGTGCGTGTCGATCTCGGCCAGATCGAGGCGATCATGCCGCTGGCCGAGCAGGCCCCCGGCGAGGCGTACACCCACGGCAAGCGGCTTCGCGTCTACGTGGTGACCGTTCGCAAGGAACTGCGCGGCCCGCAGGTGATCGTCAGCCGCACGCATCCGAATCTGGTGAAGAAGCTCTTCGCGCTAGAGGTGCCCGAGATAGAGCAGGGCATCGTTGAGATCAAGGAGATCGCCCGCGAGGCCGGGCATCGCAGCAAGATCGCGGTGCACTCCAACAATCCCGAGGTCAACGCCAAGGGAGCCTGCATCGGCCCGATGGGCCAGCGAGTGCGTGCCGTCATGCACGAACTCAATGAGGAGAAGATCGACATCGTCGATTGGGACGCCGATCCGGCCAAGTTCGTGGCCAGCGCGCTCAGTCCGGCGAAGGTCAGCCAGGTCATCGTGTTGGACGCCGCAGCGCACGCTGCCCGGGTCATCGTCCCCGACTACCAGCTCAGCCTGGCCATCGGGCGAGAGGGCCAAAACGCCCGTCTCGCCGCCCGGTTGACCGGTTGGCGCATCGACATTCAGCCCGACACAAACGTTGAAAGCGCCTGATCCGGCACGGCCGGTCCTCCGTCCGGTTTCGCGGCGGCCCGCTCGCACCTGCGTGGGCTGCCGGGTCAGCTGTGATCCAGCAGGGCTGACCCGCTTCGTCCTGGACGGCTCGGTGCTACAGCTCGATCTGACCGGTGATGCCCCCGGACGCGGAGCCTGGCTGCACTCCGAGGCTGCCTGTGTCGCCGAGGCGCGCCGCCGTGGGGCGTTCGCCCGCAGCTTCCACCACAAGGTGGACGATTCAGTCCTCGACGGCTGGCCCGAGCGGCTGCTGCGTCCGGACCAGTGAGGCCCGCCGCGCTGATCGCCGTCGGCAGGGTCAACGAGATCCGAGTCGGCGCAACCGCAGCGCAGCGACGCGCTCGGCTCGGGCCAGGTGCTCGTGATGGCGGTCAGGCATCCGGCCAACGGCGTCCGGCTCGGCGGGTTGGGCATCGCGCGGGGAAGCGCGATATACTCGGTCACGCGTGTCTTCGGGGAAGGTTCCGAAGAACTCGGCAAAGCCCCCGTCAATGATGGCGCCAATGGCGCGGTCAGTTGCGGGCTGGGGCCGGGTATTGCGGTGATCACGCAGAGCCAGAAGGTGGGCGACAGCTCATGACGACTCGATGAGTACTCACCAATGAGCACCAAAAACAACTAGGTGGTTCTGGCACCGGGCCTGGACCACGAAGGAGATCAGTGGCCAAGGTCCGCGTTTACGAGCTTGCTAAAGAGCTCGGAATGGAAAGCAAGGAGCTTCTCGGCACCCTGAAAGAGATGGGCGAATTCGTTCGCTCGGCGTCCTCGACGATTGAGGCGCCCGTGGTCCGCAGGGTGACGGAGAGAGTGAGCGACGCCAAGAAGGGCGCCGCGGGGGGAGCGTCGTCCGACGCGTCTCCCGCAAGTAAGAAGAGCGGTGCGTCCGGACCCAGTCCGAAGCCCGCAGCAGCCAAGACTTCACAGCCCGACGCCCCGCAGGCAGCCGCCGGCGCGAAGGTCGGGCCGCGCACCACGCCAGGCCCGCACCCGCCGGTGCCCGGCCCACGCGCCACGCCGGGTCCGCGTCCTGCGCCCGCCCCGCGTGCGACTCCTGGTTCGCGTCCGACGAGCGGCCAATCCGGCCAATCCAGCCAGCACACAGCCGGCAAGCCGGCCCAGACCCAGCGTCCGCATGCCAAGCCGTCTGGCTCGGCCGGCGGCTCACAGCAGCGTCCGGCAGCGCCGTCGTCGCAGCCGTCGCCCGGCGGGGCCCGTCCCACTCCGGGACCGCGCCGTACCCCGGCCCCCGGAAACACCAGCAAGCCAGCGGCTCCGGGACCGCGTCCCGGTCCTAGTCCGGCGAATGTACGTCGTCCCGGCGCCCCGCGTCCGGGAAACAACCCGTTCTCGTCGTCCCAGGGCATGGGCCAGGCTCGCCGCAGCGGTGGCACCCAGCAGCGATCCGGTGGCCGCGATGGTGGCGCGCCGCGTTCAGGTGAAGGCCGCATGCCGCGTCCGGGTGGCAGCGGCGGCATGCCGCGTCCGAATCCGGCGATGATGCCCAAGCATGTCAACCCTTCGATCGGTGGCCAGCAAGGCGCGGCCGCCGGTGGCGGCGGCCGTGGCGGACGCCCCGGTGGCGCCGGCCGTGGTCGTGGCGGTCCGTCGATGGGAGGCGCGCCCGGCGGTGGCATGGGCGGCGGGCCAAATCGTGGCCGCGGTGGTCGTGGCGGTACTCAGGGTGCTTTCGGGCGCGCTGGATCGAACCGCCGGGGCCGCAAGTCGAAGAAGCAGCGTCGTCAAGAGTTCGACGAGATGCAGGCGCCGTCGATCGGTGGCGTACGCATCCGCGGTGGCGATGGCCAGGTTGTCAGGCTCCGCAGGGGCTCGTCGCTGACCGATTTGGCCGAGAAGATCAAGGCAGAGCCAGCGCAGCTGGTGCAGGTCTTGTTCAACCTCGGTGAGATGATCACCGCGACCCAGTCGGTTCCGGATGAGACGCTGGAGATTCTCGGCGCCGAGTTGAATTACAAGATTCAGGTCGTCAGTCCCGAGGACGAGGATCGTGAGCTGCTGGAAAGCTTCGATCTGGAGTTCGGCGAGAACGAGGGCGGCGAGCAGGACCTCAAGGCTCGTCCGCCGGTTGTCACCGTCATGGGCCACGTCGATCACGGCAAGACGAAGCTGCTGGACGCGCTGCGGCACACCAATGTGCAGGCCAAGGAAGCCGGCGGCATCACTCAGTCGATCGGCGCCTACCAGATCGAGACGGAGGTGGACGGCAACGAGCGTGCCATCACCTTCATCGATACCCCTGGTCACGAGGCCTTCACTGCCATGCGTGCCCGTGGCGCCAAGTCGACCGACATCGCCGTTCTGGTGGTGGCGGCAGATGATGGTGTGATGCCGCAGACGATCGAGGCTTTGAACCATGCCACGGCAGCAGATGTGCCGATCGTGGTCGCGGTCAACAAGATCGACAAGGCCGGCGCCGATCCGTCGAAGGTACGCGGCCAGCTCATGGAGTTCGGTCTGGTGCCCGAGGAATACGGCGGACAGAGCATGTTCGTGGATGTCTCCGCCGTCACGAGCGAGGGTCTCGACAGCCTTCTCGAGGCGATCATCTTGACCGCCGACGCGGCGCTTGATCTGCGGGCCAATCCGACTATGGACGCCCAGGGCGTCGCGATCGAGGCTCACCTGGACCAGGGTCGCGGCCCGGTGGCAACCGTGCTCATCCAGCGCGGCACGCTGCACCGCGGTGACTCGATCGTGGCTGGTGCAGCCCACGGCCGCGTCCGCGCGATGATAAACGATCACGGCGACACGATCGACGAGGCTCCACCGTCGATGCCGGTCCAGGTGCTCGGTCTGACGACCGTGCCGGGAGCGGGAGACAACTTCCTGGTCGTCGAGGACGACCGGATGGCTCGCCAGATCGCTGCCAAGCGCGACTCGAACCGCCGTGCGGCACTGCAGGCACAGTCCTCGCGGCGCAAGACCCTGGAAGAGCTCTTCGAGCAACTCGAGAAGGGCGAGACCAGCGAGCTCACGTTGATCCTGAAGGGCGACGGCGCGGGTTCTGTCGAAGCACTCGAAGATGCGCTGTCGAAGATCGAGGTCTCCGACGAGGTCGGTCTGCGCGTCATCGACCGCGGTGTCGGTGCGATCACCGAGACCAACGTGTCGCTGGCGGCCGCGTCCACACCGCACGCGGTCATCCTCGGTTTCAACGTTCGCCCGACCGTGCAGGCTGCCCGCCTGGCCGATCAGGAGAACGTCGACATCCGCTACTACTCGGTCATCTACGATGCGATCGACGAGATCGAAGCAGCGCTCAAGGGCATGCTCAAGCCGATCTTCGAGGAGAAGACGCAGGGCACCGCGGAGATCCGCGAGATCTTCCGGAGCTCCAAGTTCGGCAACATCGCAGGCTGTATGGTCACCGATGGTCACCTCAAGCGCAATGCGAAGGCGCGCTTGCTGCGTGACGGTGTGGTGGTCGCCGAAACCTCGATCGCCTCGTTGCGCCGGGAGAAGGACGATGTCACCGAGGTTCGAGAGGGCTTCGAATGTGGTCTGACATTGGCGAACTACTCCGATATTCAGACCGGCGACGTCATCGAGACCTATGAGATGATCGAAAAGGCTCGCGACTGATCCACCGAACGACCAATGAAGCGGGCGGGAGACCACGAGTCTTCCGCCCGCTGTTCACATCACGTTTTCCTGGAGGGGAACATGGCTAATCCACGAATCGCCAAGCTCGAGGACCAGATTCAGCGGATCATCGCGCAGATGCTGGAGCGCCGCGTGAAGGACCCGCGGCTCGGGTTCGTCACCATCACCGAGGTTCGGCTCACCGGCGACGCGCGCGAGGCGAGCGTCTTCTATACCGATCTCGGGCGCTCATTGGACGGCCGCGAGGCCGATGCCGAGGGCGGCGTCACCAACACCCCGGCGGCCCTGGAATCGGCCAAGGGTTTGTTGCGCAGCACCATCGGGCAGCAGCTGGGGCTGAAGTTCACCCCTTCGCTGACCTTCATCCCGGACGCCAGCGAGGTCGCCGCCCAGGACATGGAGGATCTGCTCGCCCGGGTACAAGCGAGCGATGCCGAACTGGCAAGCCGGCGCGAAGGTTCCGCGTTCGCGGGGGAGGCCGACCCGTACAAGAAGCCCGCCGAACCGGACGACGAGTGAGCGTGACCGACGATCAGGTATCACCGTCGGCCGTCCGCCGCGCGGCAGGTCTCACCGCTCCAGGGCTGCTGGTCATCGACAAGCCGGCGGGCCTGACCTCGCATCAGGTCGTCGGACGCGTCCGCCGGGTCTTCGGTACCCGAAAGGTCGGCCATGCCGGCACGCTGGATCCGATGGCCACCGGAGTGCTGATCGTCGGTCTCAATCGCGCGACCAGGCTGCTTGGTCATCTGGCGCTGCACGACAAGGCTTACTCGGCGACGATCAGGCTCGGAGCATCGACGACCACCGATGACGCCGAGGGAGAGCCGATCGTCGGGGCTGACGCGTCCGGGATCCCGTTGGCGCTGGTCGTTGCCCAGGCGCAGGATTTCCGTGGGGTGATTCAGCAGCGTCCGAGCACGGTTTCTGCCATCAAGGTGGACGGCAAGCGTGCCTACGCGCGGGCCCGGGCGGGCGAAGATGTGCAACTCGCCGCCCGCGAGGTGACGGTCAGCCGCTTCGATGCGCTCGCGGCACGAGTGGTCGACGAGTATCTCGACGTGGATGTCGAGGTCGAATGCTCGTCGGGCACCTATGTGCGCGCGCTGGCCCGTGACCTCGGCGAGGCGCTGGGCGTCGGAGGCCATCTGACGATGCTGCGCCGCACCCGGATCGGCAGGTTCACCCTCGGCGCCGCTCATCAACTGGACTCGCTGGAGCCGTCGACGCCGCTGATGAGCATGGCCGAGGCGGCGCGCCTGAGCTTCCCGGTGGTCGAGGTAGACGAGGCAGCCGCGCGCGATGTCGGTTTCGGCCGGGCTTTGGACATCCAGGTGTCGGCCGAGGTGACGGGAATCGTCGGCCCGTCCGGGGAGTTGCTCGCGCTCTATCGCCCGAGCGGGGAGTCGTCTCGCCCGGTGGCGGTATTGATCTAGGTTGCCTGGAGTTCACCCAGATCGACTATGCGGTCGAGGATTCAGTGGCCCATGTCGTGAGTCCTAGCGGGCGGCGCCGAAGAATTCCGCGATGCCCTCGAGACTCATCTGGGTGGCCACGATGACCAGGACCATGCCCATCAGTCGTTCGACGGCGACCAACGTCTTGGGGCCGAGGACGCGCAGCAGGCCCTGGCTGAAGTAGAGCACGATCGCCGAGACCAGCCATGACAGCACGAGTGCGATCAGGTAGCTCGGTAGCCCGTCCGGGTTGCCAGAGACGAGCACGATTTCCATGGCCAGCAGCGACGGTCCTGCCACATAGGGAATCGCCAGCGGGACGATGAACGGTTCGTCCTCGGGCGCCTTCTCGCGCAGGCTCCGCTCGGGCGTGGGAAAGACCATGCGCAGCGCGATGAGCAGCAAGATCATGCCGCCACCCACGCTGAGCGCGGGCGCGCCGACATGAAAGAGCCTCATGAAGGCCTGCCCGCCGAAAAGGAAGGCCAGCATGATTGCCAGCGCGATCAGCAATTCTCGGGCGATCACCGTCTTGCGCCGCTCCGGGGCGGTATGCGAAAGCGCGGACAGGAAGAGCGGCACGTTGCCGAACGGATCTAGGATCAGAAAGAAGACCAGGGCAGACGAGACAATCAACTCCACAAATAGATAGCGTAGCGAGAAGAGCGATAGACGCCGAAACTGGTTGCACATCCCGTTGGAGACGAGAGATTGTGCCGTTCTGGGGTGGATCAAACGCACGATCTGCCGTCCCCCGGTTGCAGCGGTTCGTGCTGGCAGGTCTAAGCTAGGGCGCGGTCTGGTAGTCACCGGACCGCAGGTGCGAGCAGGAGCGGGTATGCGACGAAGTGTGGTAGCCATCGGTAACTTCGATGGTGTACATACCGGTCATCAGCGACTCTTGAACACGGCCATCCAGCACGCCTGCGAGTTGGGTACCGAGCGCGAGCCGCTCCAGGTCATCGTCGTCACCTTCTGGCCGCATCCGATGAGCGTGGTGGCCCCAGGACATGCGCCGGCGCTGCTGACATCGCTCAACGATCGCATTGATCTGCTCCGCCGCTACGGTGCCGACGAGGTTCGCGTCGTCCAGTTCACTCGCGATGTGGCGGGGTGGTCACCTGAGAAGTTCGTCGACACCATCCTGGGCCCGCTGAACCCGGCAGTCGTTGTGGTGGGGGAGAACTTCACCTTCGGCAGTCGCGCCGCGGGCACGCCCGCGACCATGCGCGAGATCGGTACCGGACGCTTCGACGTCGATGTCATCCACCTGGTCAGCATCGATACCGAGCGCACCTGCTCGTCGTTCATTCGTGCGGCGCTCGCCCGGGGCGACGTGGGTGTCGCGGCTCGCCATCTGGGCCGGTTGTTCAGAGTCGGTGGAGTGGTCGTGGTTGGCGACCAGCGGGGTCGCGAGCTCGGCTTTCCGACGGCGAATCTCCCCGTTGCAGCGGATCTGGCGACACCGGCGGACGGTGTCTACGCGGGTTGGCTGCGCCGGGCAGATCAGCCGTCCGCGGTGCGGATGCCCGCTGCGATCAGTGTCGGGACGAACCCGACCTTCAACGGGGTCGAGCGCCGCGTCGAGTCGTATGTGCTCGACCGCACCGATCTTGAACTCTATGGCATCGATATCACGGTGGAGTTCGTCCGGCATCTGCGCGGCCAGGTTCGCTTCGGATCGGTGGACGATCTGGTCGAGCAGATGAACAAGGACGTGGCCGCCACGCGGGTTGCCTTGGGCGTGGATTGAGTGTCGCCCGGGAACCGGATCGTGTGGCTCCCGAGGCCATGACGGGCCGCAGATCTACACAATCGGGCTGATGCGGGAGCTGGCACCCTGCTCATGCAGGTTTGGCGGCCGTTGGTTCGTACCCGGTCGTCCGTGCTATCCTTGACAGGTTGCCGTTAGATCGGCCGCGGATGTCCAAGAGCCCCCATCGCAACCTGCACCGGGGGCACCGCGCAACGAGCTGGAGAGGCTGGCCATGGACGCTGAGACCAAGAAGAAGATTATCGAAGAGTACGCCACGCATCCTGGTGATACCGGCTCTCCGGACGTGCAGATCGCGCTGCTCACTGCGCGCATCGCTCATCTGACCGAACACCTCAAGGTTCACAAGGGTGACCACCACAGCCGCCGTGGCCTGATGCTGATGGTTGGTCAGCGTCGCCGGCTGCTGAACTACGTGGCCAAGGAAGACATCGATCATTACCGCTCACTCATTGCGCGTCTCGGCCTTCGCCGGTGACGCGGTAGCGGGACGGACGGGGAGAAGCCCACAGCGGCGACTCCCCGTTTCGTCATGTTCTGGATGCTGCGGCGGAAGTGCATTCTTTGTGCCGCCCCGGCATCATTGAACCTGGAGAAAAACTTCACATTCTTGCTGCTCATCTCGGAGCAGCACTACGACGCGAGAAGATCACGGGTTGTTGGTCCTCGGTAGTGGTCATCGGGCAGCCGGATGGGTATCCCGATGACCTCGATCGAAGACCGGCATTCCAGACCGGAATCCTCCAGTCATCTTCTTCGTCCTGAACCAAAGGGCGCGTCCGCGTGTCGCGGATGACGCCTGCCTGTACTAGGAGAGGACACAAATTCATGGAGGGTGAGAACCTCAAATTCGCTGAGGCGATCATCGACAACGGAGCGTTCGGCAAGCATGTCGTGCGTTTCGAGGCCGGTGTACTGGCTCAGCAGGCCGACGGCGCTGCCGCGGTCTACCTCGATGGCGACACCATGCTGCTGTCGGCGACCACCGCGCAGAAGTCTCCGCGCGAGTCGATCGACTTCTTCCCGCTGACCGTTGATGTCGAAGAGAAGATGTACGCGCTCGGACGCATCCCCGGATCGTTCTTCCGTCGTGAGGGACGCCCCAGCGAGAACGCGATCCTGGCTTGCCGCCTGATCGATCGTCCGCTGCGTCCGGCCTTCGTCAAGGGTCTGCGCAACGAGGTGCAGGTCGTGGTGACCGTGCTGGCGCTGAACCCGCAGGTGGAGTACGACGTCGTGGCGATCAACGCTGCGTCCATGTCAACCCAGATTGCCGGGCTTCCGTTCCACGGCCCGATCGGCGGCGTTCGTGTCGCGTTGATCGATGACCAGTGGATCTGCTTCCCGACCGTTGAGCAGGAGCAGGGCGCCACCTTCTCGATGGTGGTTGCCGGGCGAGTACTCGCCGACGGCGATGTCGCCATCATGATGGTCGAGGCCGGCGGAACCGACGCCACCTGGGATCTGGTGCGCGCTGGCAAGACCGCCCCGACCGAAGACATCGTGGCCGGTGGCCTGGAGGCCGCCAAGCCTTTCATCAAGGCGCTGTGCGATGCTCAGGCCGAACTGGCTCAGCAGATCAACAAGGAGACCTACCCCTACCCGGTCTTCAAGGAGTACGAGGACGACAGCTACGCCGCCGTCGCCGAACTCGGCGAGAGCGAGCTCGATCGTATCGAGCAGATCGCTGACAAGCTCGATCGTCAGACCGCGGAGAAGGACCTCAAGACCTCCATCAAGGCCAAGCTCGCCGAGAACGAGGCGTTCGAGGGCCGCGAGGGCGAGATCTCGGCTGCTTTCAAGTCGTTGCAGAAGAAGCTCGTGCGCGGACGTGTACTTCGCGACGGTGTGCGCATCGACGGCCGCGGCCCGAAGGATATTCGTCCGTTGTCTGCTGAGGTCGGCATCGTCCCCCGGGTGCACGGCAGTTCGCTCTTTCAGCGCGGCGAGACCCAGGTACTGGGCATCACCACGCTGAACATGCTCGACATGGAGCAGAAGCTCGACACCTTGAGCGCCGTCACGTCGAAGCGTTACATGCACCAGTACGACATGCCGCCGTACTCGACCGGTGAGACCGGACGCGTCGGTTCGCCGAAGCGCCGCGAGGTCGGCCACGGTGCGCTCGCCGAGCGTGCCATCGTTCCGGTGCTGCCGGGCCGCGAGGAGTTCCCCTACGCGATCCGCGAGGTTTCCGAGGCGATCGGCTCCAACGGCTCGACCTCGATGGGTTCGGTCTGCGCGTCCACCTTGGCTCTGCTGAACGCCGGTGTGCCGTTGCGCGCCTCGGTCGCAGGCATCGCCATGGGCCTGATGAGTGAGACCGACGATCAGGGCCAGACGCACTACCTGGCGCTGACCGACATCCTGGGTGCCGAAGATGCCCTCGGTGACATGGACTTCAAGGTCGCCGGTACCTCGGAGTTCATCACCGCGCTGCAGCTCGACACCAAGCTCGATGGCATTCCTTCCGATGTGCTTGCTCAGGCGCTGCTGCAGGCCAAGGATGCTCGCACCACCATTCTCGGTGTGATGAACGAGGCCATCGACACCCCAGATGAGATGAGCGTCAATGCGCCGCGCATCATCACCGTGCACATCCCGGTCGAGAAGATCGGTGAGGTCATCGGGCCCAAGGGCAAGGTCATCAATCAGATCCAGGACGACACCGGCGCCAACATCTCCATCGAGGACGATGGCACCATCTTCATCGGTGCCGCCGACGGTGATGCGGCCGAAATGGCTCGGCAGATGATCAACGCGATCGCCAACCCGACCATGCCTGAGAAGGGCGAGCGTTACCTCGGCACCGTGGTCAAGCTGACCGCCTTCGGCGCCTTCGTCTCGTTGCTGCCCGGCAAGGACGGCCTGCTGCACATCTCGAAGATGCGTCAGCTGAACGGCGGACAGCGCGTCGAGAGCGTCGAGGACGTCGTGAGCGTCGGTCAGAAGCTCCAGGTGGAGATCAGCGACATCGACGACCGCGGCAAGCTTTCGCTCATCCCGGTGGTCGAGGAGTCCGAGGAACACTGAGCCTTGGCGCCAGCTGAACTCATCAGTGCTTGACAGCAGGACCCCCGCAGAATCGCCGATTCTGCGGGGGTCCTGCTCTACCCGGCACGACGACGGGACGCAGTGGTCGACCTTTGCACGGTGTATCAGTGCGGTGTGGGGCCCGGGCACTAGGCTGGAACCCTACGAGACGAGAGCGAGTAACCGATGATCAAGGTGGCAGTCTTCGGATCCAGGGGACGCATGGGACAGGAGATCTGCAAGGCAGTCGATGCGGCATCCGATCTGCAGTTGGTCGCGGCGGTCGATGCAGGTGATGATCGTGGCGAGATCGAGGAGGCAGAAGTAGTCATCGATTTCACTCATCCCGACGCGGTCATGGACAACATTCGCTGGTGCATCGATCATGGCATCAATGCCGTCGTCGGGACGACCGGATTCAGCCCCGCGAAGTACGACGAAGTGCGCGGCTGGCTGGCTGCGAAACCCGGCGTCAACGTGCTGATCGCGTCCAATTTCTCGATCGCTGCGGTGCTGCTGATGCACTTCGCGGCCAAGGCCGCGCCGTTCTTCGAGTCGGTCGAGGTCGTCGAATTGCACCATCCGCGCAAGGTCGATGCGCCTTCCGGCACGGCGATCACCACCGCGAACAAGATCGCGGCCGCTCGTTCTGACGCGGCTTGCAGGCCGATGCCCGATGCCACGGTCAAGGAGATGGATGGGGCACGCGGTGCGGTCGTCGATGGCGTCCACGTACATTCGGTGCGGTTGCAGGGCCTGTTCGCTCACGAGGAAGTCGTCTTCGGCAACACCGGTGAGATGCTCACCATCCGCGACGATTCGTTCGACCGCAGCAGCTACATGCCGGGCATCCTGACCGCGGTGCGTGCTGTGGGAGATCGGCCGGGGCTGACGCTTGGTATCGACGATCTGCTCGGCATCGCCTGAGTCGACCCGACACCAACCGAACATGAAGAGGCCCTGGACCATCGTCCTTGTCTTGGTGATCGTGCTTGCCGCCGTTGCCGGCGGCGATCAGATCGCCCGTGTCTACCTCCAGAACCGCACTGCAGACGAGATCGAGGCTCGTTACGGCGGTGCTGCCGATGTCCACCTCGGTGGCTGGCCGTTCGTCCTCGCGGCGTTGACGCGCCGACTCCCCGATGCCCACGCCACCATCACCGGGGCGCAGGTCGCCAACGAGGGCAAGAAGGCCACTGTTGAGGTCATCGACGTCACGATCAAGGGGCTGAGCCCGATCACTGAGCTCGATGACGCCACGGCAGAGCAGGTCGATGCGACGGCCACGATCAGCTGGAATCAGCTCAGCGTGCTGCTCGGCTTCCCGATTGAGCGGGCGGGCGACGGACGCATCGAGGTGCGAACCTCGGTTCAGGTGCTGCAACGGGTCATTCCGTTGGTTCTCCAGACAGATCTGACGCTGCAACCAGATGGCACGCTGGTGTTGAACAATCCGGGCATCTCGGTCGCCGACTTCGATCTGCCGCTGCCTTCGGGGATTCTTCAACTGGCCATCGATCAGCTGACACCCGACTTGAAGCTACCCACTCCTGGTGGGCTCAGCTATCAGAGCCTCGACATCGGCCAGAACTCTGTGACCATCCAGCTGACCGGCCAAGATATCGCGCTGTCCGACTTCAGGTAGCATCATCGGCCGCTGAACCAGTTCAGATCAGGCTGGTGTGTAGCCGGACCTGCTTGATGCGCAAGTCACCGTCCTCATTGCCGACCTCTTGGTGTGCACCATCTGGCGCCCATCCGGACGCGTTCAGCAGTTCGCGGGTCGTGTCATCGTCGGCGGTCACCCACCAGGTCGCCCGTTCGAAACCATCGGTTCTCAAGGTGTCGGCCACCGCATGCATCAACCGGTCTTCGTGCCCCGCACCGAGCGCCGAAGGGTGGACGCAGAACTCTGCGACCAGCGCGTCGCTGGGTTCGGTGTCCGGATCCTCGCTCGGCCCGACTGCCGCGAATCCCACGATCTCGCCGGCCTGATCGATCGCGACCAGCACCCGGTAGGTCGCCAGCGGGGGGCGCACGATGGCCGCAACCCAGGCCTGAGCCATCTCATCGGCGTCCAGTTCGTCCAGCATCGGGGCCAACCGTGGCTCGCTTGCCAGCCACGCCCGCTGAACCGCGACGATATCGATCGCCTCAGCGGGCATCGCCAGGCGGACGCTGTCGGGGTGCCATTCTTTGCTCATCCGGACATCCTAGGTCCACCGACCGCGTGGCTCCATGCGAGCGGACGTGGACGCACCGGGATCACCGCAGGGCCGGACGCCCGGGAGAGCACCTCGATCTGGGCGCCATAGGTCTGTCCGAGCTGTGCCGCTTGCAGGACCTCGTCGGGACGACCGGCCTGCACGAGATGCCCTTGCGCCAGCAAGAGCATCTGATCGGCATACTGGGCGGCGAGCGTGAGATCGTGCATCGCAGCGAGCACCGTGATGCCACGCTCGTGACGCAACTGGTCGACAAGCTCCAAGACCACTTGCTGGTGGCCGATGTCCAAGGCGCTGGTCGGCTCGTCCAACAGGAGGATTTTCGGCTGCTGGCACAGTGCGCGTGCCAAGATCACCCGCTGCAGTTCACCGCCGGAAAGCTGGTCGGCCGGGCGGTCGGCGAATGCCTGCAAGTTGAGGTTGACGATCTCGGCCTCGACGGCCTCCCGATCGGCAGCCGATTCGGTGGCGAACCGACCCAGATAAGGGGTGCGTCCGAGCGAGATGAGCCCGCGAACAGTCATGCCGGGTGGCACCACCGGCTGTTGGGGCATCAGTGCCACCTGCTGGGCGTACTGCTTGCGGGTCAGCCGGCGAACGTCCTGGCCTGCAACCCAGATGTCTCCGGACGAGGGGAGTAGACCGGCCACTGCGTGCAGCAGAGTCGTCTTGCCCGCACCGTTGGGACCCACCAGCGCTACCCAATCGCCTTCGGCCACGTCGACGTTCAGGCCGGAGATCACCTGTTTCGTGCCGCGCCGTACATTCAGGTAGCGGCACTCCAGGATGCTCATGCGCTGACCCGCCCACGTCGCAGCACAACGAGGAAGAAGGGCGCGCCCAAGATCGCGGTGACTACGCCGATCGGCAATTCTGCTGGCGCGACCACGGTGCGGGCAGCGGCATCGGTGAGTACCAGGAAGGCCGCGCCGAAGGCCATCGACATCGGTAGCAGGATACGGTGCGAGGCGCCGAAGACGAGCCGCACGGCATGCGGGATGATGATGCCGACGAAGCCGATCAGGCCGCTGACCGCCACCACGGCGGTGGTGCCCAGGGTGGCGGTGAGTACCACGACCAGCCGCACCCGAGCAGGATCGATGCCGAGGCTGGCGGTCTCCACGTCTCCGACGGCGAGTACGTCGAGGATTCGCCGGTAGCAGAAGAGCACGATCCAGCTGAAGAGTACGTAGGGCAAGACGACCAAGATGTCTGTCCAGCCGTTGGTCGACAGCCGTCCCAGCAACCAGGAGTAGACAGCCTGCAAAGAATCGTCGAACCATTGCTGGACGAAGGTCTGCACGGCACTGAAGAATGCGGCGACCGCGACACCGGCGAGCACGATGACCGTTGAGCTGCGTCCACCGCCCATCGTTGCTCCGAGCGCATAGGTGGCTCCGACCGCCAGCATGCCGCCTGCGAAGGCAAAGAGGGGAACTCCGAAGTTGCCCAGGCTGCCGCCCTGGGTGATGGCGATGGTGGCGCCGAGCCCGGCACCCGCGGAGACGCCCAGCAGATACGGGTCAGCCAGCGGATTGCGGAAGACGCCCTGGTATGCGGCACCCGAGATCGCCAGAGTGGCGCCGACGATGGCGCCCAGCACGACGCGGGGCAGCCGGATCTGCCAGAAGATGGCCTGCTGTTGGGTGGTCAGCCCGGAGTCGGCGTTGACGAATGGCACGGCATCCGCCAACTCGATCAGAATGCTGCGCGGGGTCAATCCCGCCGGCCCGACGAACGCTCCGACGAGCAGGGCCGCGACGAGAACACCGAGCGCTGCGG
This sequence comes from Brooklawnia sp., assembly GCF_032229645.1. Classification (NCBI taxonomy): domain Bacteria; kingdom Bacillati; phylum Actinomycetota; class Actinomycetes; order Propionibacteriales; family Propionibacteriaceae; genus Brooklawnia; species Brooklawnia sp. The sequence goes on along the minus strand of NZ_JAVTWX010000136.1, from coordinate 5,716 downwards.
ACCAGCGCACAACCCGGCGGCCGCGTCCGGCAGACGCCGGAGCACAAAATGCCGCCGCCGGCCGTGCGCTGGTCGCAGGCTTCTCAGTGGACAAAGCTGTCATGCATTAACGAGGTTCAGCTGCGCGACATATCCGCCGATGGCTTCCACATAGTCGGCCACCCGCGGGCCCCAACGACTCGCGATATCGGCGTCCAGGACATAGATCTGGTTTTGCTGGACCGCGCGGACCTCGGACCAGCCGGGACGCTGGGCGACCTGCTCGGGGGTGACGCCGCCGTACTGACCGTCCGCCAGGAAAATGACATCGGGATTGGATTCGACCACGAACTCCTCCGACAGTTGCGGATAGCCGCCTCCCGACGGTGCAGCGTCGGCGATATTGGTCAGCCCGAACAATCCATAGACCTGGCCGATGAAGCTCTCGCTGGACACGGTATACAGGCTCGCGTCGAGCTCGTGGAAGTAGCTGACACCGCTGAGCTGCGGAGCTGCCGCGACGGCGGCGTCGATCCGGGATCGCATCTGGGAAACCACCGATGATGCCTGTTCGTCGTGGCCGGTGGCCTGACCGAGCCGGTCGATCTGCTCGTAGACATCGTCGAGGTTGGCGGCCGATGACATCACCAATGTAGGAACGCCAGCCTTCTCGAGGCTAGCGATGGTGTCGGCATCGGGGGACGACGTCACCACCAGATCGGGGGAGTAGCCGAGGATCGCCTCGACATTGGGCTGATAGCCCGACAGGTTGGTCTTGGGGGCATCGGCCGGATAGTTCGACTGATCGTCGACTGCGACCACCTGATCGTCGGCACCGATCGCGAACAGCGTCTCGGTCGCTGTCGCGCTGAGCGAGACGATCGCTTCGGGCTGCTGTTCAATGGTGATGGTGGTGTCAGAACCGGTGGCTCCGGTGACCACCTGCACGGGGAACCCGCCTAGCGACCCGGCGGTGGAGGTTTCGGCAGACGTCTGGCTGGCTGATGATCCGCATCCTGCGAGCGTCACCGCTAGCAGCAGCGCGCCGAGCACGGCGAGCGGAGATTGGGCTGAAGGGCGAGTCACTGAGAATCCTCCGGTTTCTGCTGGAGGACGGAGGCAGCCGGGCGAGTCGGGGCGGACTAAGCCCTGCCGCACGAACTGTCCTTCGTCCGAGGAACAGAACGTGATCGTGGACAGATGGCCTGGCTCGTCCGATCAAATCGGCTTGACAGTTGCGGCACAGCACCGGACTCGCACCGGATTTCACTGCAATTCCACGACACTTTCACGGTGTGAAAGCAGGATTCACTCTATCAGTGGTGCCGAGGAATGCGACCTGTTGAGGGTTCAAGCAATGGCTGAAATGTCGCGCGTAGGGCATGCCAGGCTACAGTTGAATCAATATGAGTGCTCTGCAGACCCCGCCCAGACCGGCCCCCGATACCTTGCGCATCATCCCGCTCGGCGGGCTCGGCGACATCGGGCGCAATATGACCGCCTTCGAAATCAACGGCAAGATCCTCGTCGTCGACTGCGGCGTCCTTTTTCCCGAGGACGACCAGCCCGGCGTCGACCTGATCCTGCCCGGCCTCGACTACCTGGACGATCGCCTGGACGACATCGTCGGCTTGGTGCTGACCCACGGTCACGAGGATCACATAGGCGGTGTGCCGTATCTGCTGCGCCGCCGCCAAGACATTCCGCTCTATGGCAGCAAGCTGACGCTGGCGTTCGTCGACGGCAAGCTGCGCGAGCACAGACTGCGGGACACCGCGATGTACCACCAGGTGCTCGAGGGGGACCGGGTTTCCGTCGATCCGTTCGAGCTGGAGTTCTTCGCGGTCAACCATTCCATTCCGGACGCCATGGCGGTGGCCATCAAGACCGCCGGCGGTGTCGTGCTGCACACCGGCGACTTTAAGATGGACCAGATTCCACTGGACCACCGCATCACCGATTTGCGCGGTTTCGCGAGGCTGTCGGGCGAAGGCAATGGCGTCGATCTGCTGATGGCTGATTCGACCAACGCCGATGTGGCGGGATTCACACTCCCGGAGAAAGACATCGAGCCGGCTCTCGAGCGAGTCTTCAACCAGGCCACCCAGAAGCTCGTGGTGGCCTGCTTCGCGTCCCATGTGCACCGCGTGCAGCAGATTCTCAACCTGGCCGTGCGGCATGGCCGCAAGGTCGTCTATGTCGGCCGGTCGATGGTCAAGAACATGACCACCGCGCAGGAGCTGGGATATCTGAAGGTGCCCGGCCGCACCCTGATCGAATTGAACGACATCGACCGCTATCCCGAAGACCAGGTTGTGGTCATCTCGACGGGTTCGCAGGGCGAGCCGCTCTCGGCGCTGGCCAGGATGGCCAACCGCGAACACCCGATCGTCAAGGTCGGCGAAGGCGACACGGTGCTGCTCGCTTCGTCGCTGATCCCCGGAAACGAGAACGCGGTCTATCGGGTGATCAACGGTCTGACCCGGCTGGGCGTCACCGTCGTGCATAAGGGCAACGCCCTCGTCCACACCTCGGGCCATGCCAGCGCCGGCGAATTGCTCTATACCTACAACGTCGTCAAGCCGCGCAATGCGCTGCCGATCCACGGCGAGGCCCGTCACCTGGTTGCCAATGCGAAGCTTGCTCAGGCCACCGGGATACCGGCCGAGCGCACGATCGTCGCCGAGGACGGGGACGTCATCGACCTGGCGAATGGTGTGGCCAAACGCACCGGGAGGGTCGACGCGTCCTACATCTTCGTGGACGGCACGACCGTCGGAGACGTCACAGAGACCTCGCTCACCGATCGCCGGATCCTGGGCGAGGAGGGCTTCATCTCGGTGATCGCGGCCGTCGATCTGCGGGCGCAAACGATCGTTGCGGGACCCGACATCAGCGCCCGGGGATTCCTGGAGGATTCGACGGTCTTCGATTCGATCACCGACGAGATTCGTCGCACCCTGACCGATGCGCTGGCCGAAGGCGTGGATGACACCCACCGTCTGCAGCAATCGGTACGTCGTGTGCTCGGGCGCTGGGTTTCCCGCACCTATCGCAGCCGTCCGATGATCGTTCCGGTCGTGATCGCCGTCTGAGATCGGACGCATTTCGAGGCCGGGAAACACCGGATTTGGCGCGTCCGGGATTGATTGGCTAAGATTGCGTGGTTGCGTCTTGACGGCGCGGTGCGAAAAAACAAACGTTATCCAGAACGAGGAGTGCTCCCATGGCTGCCGTGTGTGAGGTTTGCGGTAAGGGCCCAGGTTTCGGGCACAACGTCCCCTGGTCGAAGAAGAAGACCAATCGGCGTTGGAACCCGAACATCCAGCGGGTGCGTGCAGTCGTGAATGGCGCTCCCCAGCGCCTGAATGTGTGCACCGGCTGCCTGAAGGCTGGTCGCGTCACCCGCTGACGTCGTCCCTTTCGCTGAATGCCCGTTGTTCTCGTGGACAGCGGGCATTTCGTTCGTCTCCAGACGCCTCGGTGTACCGGTCGTGATTGACAGAATTCCTGTCGGGGGATGCCGGTAGTCTGCTGATGTGGCTGAGAAGAAGGCATCCGGACGACAGGCCGCGCGCGCATCCAAGAGCGGACGAGCAGGCGGGCCGTGGCGCACCGAGGCCTATCGGCAGCTGGCTACTCCACTCGCCGAGGTGCTCGGCGCTGCCACTGCGAAGGCACTCGTCGGGCTGAAGCTGGCCACGGTGGCCGATCTGATGGGTCATCTGCCCAGACGCTATCTGTCCGGAACGGAGACGACTGAGCTACGCGGTCTGGAGCCGGGGGAGAACGTCGCGCTCGTCGCGCAGGTGGATCAGATGAGCGCGCATCCAAGCCACGCGCGCAACGGCCGAGGCCGGCTCGAGGTCAAGCTCACCGATGGCACCGGCTACCTCAGGGCTACCTTCTTCGGCAAGGACCACTACATCAGGTACTGGCAGACGCAGCTCAGCAAGGGCGTCAAGGGAATCTTCGTCGGCAAAGTGGGGGTCTTCAACCACGAGCTGCAGATGAGCCACCCCAACTTCGTGATGCTCGATGCCCAGGGCAATATCGTCGGGCGTGCCGATCAGGCCAAGACATCGATGGCCAATCAGGTTAGCCGCTCTGGGCTCGTCGGCATTTATCCGGCAACCAGCAAGATGCCGACCTGGCAGATCGCCGAATGCACCGATCTGGTGCTCGACATCCTCAACGGGCTCGATGATCCGATGCCCGCCGATCTGCGCTCACGACTGGGCCTGCCGGAGTTGGTTGAGGCCTATCGCTCGATTCATCGTCCGCAGAGCATCGAGGCAGCTGAGCTCGGGGTCGACCGGCTCAAGTTCGATGAGGCGTTGGCGTTGCAGGTGACCATGGCCTACCGTCGCGCCGATGCCGCCCGCCACACCGCGGCTCCCGTGCGTCTGTTGGACGGCGGGCTGCTCGCCGCCTTCGACCAGCGTCTGCCCTTCACCCTCACCGATGGCCAACAGGAGGTCAGCGAGGAGATCTTTGCCGACCTGGCGCGGACGCGTCCGATGCAGCGTCTGCTGCAAGGGGAGGTCGGCTCGGGTAAGACGGTGGTGGCGTTGCGGGCGATGCTAGCCGAGGTCGACAACCGACGTCAGGCCGTGCTGCTCGCGCCCACCGAGGTCTTGGCCGGTCAACACCTCGAATCGCTCCGCTCGCTGCTGGGCGAGTTGGGTGCCGGACAGGTGTTGGGTGCTCCCGAGAATGCTACTGAGATCGTTCTACTAACTGGTTCGCAGAGCGCTGCCCAGCGCCGGGCGGCATTGGATGCAATCTCGGATGGTCGGGCCGGAATCGTCGTCGGCACACATGCTCTGCTGTCGCAGACCGTGTCCTTCGCCGATCTCGGCCTGATCGTGGTTGACGAGCAGCACCGCTTCGGTGTGGAGCAGCGTGCGGTGCTGCAAGCACGCGCCGAGTTGATGCCGCACCTGCTGGTGATGACGGCCACCCCGATTCCACGGTCGATCGCCATGACGGTGTTCGGCGACCTTGAGGTCTCGACCCTGCGTGAGATTCCGGCGGGACGGCAGGATGTGCAGACGACCGTCGTGCAGACGCAGATGCGGCCGGCGTGGTTGGAGCGTGCCTGGGAGCGGATTCGCGAGGAGGTCTCGATCGGCCGCCAGGCCTTCATCGTCTGCCCGCGGATCAACCCCAACGAAGAGCTCATTCCGCCCGGACTGCCGAGCCCGAGCGTCGAGGAGCTGTCGCGCTATTTGGCGGACGGCCCGCTGGCCGACCTTCGGATCGGCGTGCTTCATGGCCGGCTGCCGGCTAATGAGAAAGAATCAGTAATGGCGTCGTTCGCTGGCGGTGAGCTTGACGTGCTGGTTGCGACCACGGTGATCGAGGTCGGTATCGACGTGCCGAACGCCTCGATGATGGTGATCATGGACGCCGACCATTTCGGCATCAGCCAACTGCATCAGCTGCGCGGACGCGTGGGTCGCGGCTCCCATGCGGGAGTCTGTCTGCTGGTGACCTACACCGATGGGACGACGCTGGCGGACGAGCGGTTGGCGGCTGTGGCGGCCACCCGCGATGGATTCGAGCTGGCGGAGGTCGATCTCGAACAGCGACGCGAGGGCGACGTTCTTGGTGCCTCTCAGGCCGGTGGGCGCTCGACTTTGCGACTGCTGCGCGTGCTGGACGATGCGGAGTTGCTCGCCGAATCTCGTGAGATCGCAGAAATGCTGGTCGCGGGCGATCCGGACAAGAGCAG
>NZ_JAVTWX010000135.1:0-4482 GCF_032229645.1 Brooklawnia sp. | reverse complement strand
TGCGGTGGCGCCGGTGCGCACCTACCTGGCAACCTTGGCCGCCGACAAGGACGCCCGGCAACGTGTCGTGCGGCGCACCTTGGATGGGGCTATCGGCGCACTCGTCCAGCGCGCACCCGGCATCGCCAACGCGCTCGACGCTCAGCGTGAGGTCGCCGAGCAACTCGCCGGTGATGCCCAGAAGGCGTTCGCCGAGGCCGCCAGGGCCGTCGCGGTGCAGTCCGCGGACGGCACCCTGTTGCGCGGCGAGGTGCTTTCCCGGTGGCACGACTACGTGGGCACCGGCGACCTGATGCGCAGTCTCGACCGCGGTGTCAGCTGGCTCCGCGACAGGATCGCCGGGTTCTTCACGGGTAGCTCACAGCGCGCCGAACAGGTGGGAGTCGCCGCGGGCAGTGGGCTCGAGGCGCTGATCAATGCCGAGGCGGCGGCCGCGACCGAGCGCGCGATCGTGGCGTGGAAGGCCAATCCGGCCGGCCGGGAGATCCTGGCCCGCTATCCCGGACTCGGGCGTCCTGGCGACGAACTCGCGGCCGCGGCCGCCCGCGCGATCCGGGAGTGGCAGTCCGATGTGCTTGAGCTGGTCGCGCAGGAAGGCAAGACCAAGCGCACCTCGGCGCGGATCACGGCGTTGAGTGTCAACGGTGTCGGTGCCGCGCTGATGCTGGTCATCTTCTTCAGCACCGGCGGTATCACCGGAGCCGAGGGCGGAGTTGCGGTCGGCACCACGGTGTTGGCTCAGCGTCTCCTCGAATCGGTATTCGGGGACGAGGCCGTCCGCAAGCTTGCCACCACCGCCAAGCAGGAATTGGACGCCCGGGTCGAAGGCCTGATGGCCGGGGAACTCGTCCGCTTCACCCGTGTCATCGACGAACTGGGCATCTCCCCGGATGCTGCCGAGAATGTGCGGCAGGCTGTGCTGGAAGTCGAGCGTTCGCGCGCCGCGCACGGCCCGGTGCCCGCCGCTCAGCCGACCCGGAAGCAGACCCTGGATGACTCGGAATATCCCGGCTTGACTACCGGTAATCCTTCGGCGCAAATGGTCCGGGTGGACGACTCGCAGGCGGAGGTCGTGGACGCCGAGCTCGTCCACGACGACCGGCGGGGGAGTGGTGAATGATGGCCAAGCCCGACCGCGCTGCTGAGTCGCTTGCCGCCAGGATCCAAGCCCTCGGCGAGGCTGCCGATCTGGCGTCCGGGCGGCTGGATGCCGAAGTGGTGGACGAGGCGCGTCGCGTCACTCGCAAGGCCGACCGGCGGCTGGCGATAGCCGGCGACAGCACGGTGATCGCGCTGGCGGGAGCGACCGGTTCGGGCAAGTCCAGCCTGTTCAACGCGATCTCCGGTACCCGGTTGGCAGAGCCAGGCATGAAACGCCCGACCACCAGCAAGTCGATGGCCGCCTTCTGGGGCTCGCAGCTGCCGCACGAGCTGCTCGATTGGCTGGACGTGCCGCGCCGACATCTTGTTCAGGGCGATGATCCGGATCTGAACGGCCTGGTGCTGATGGATCTGCCCGACCACGATTCCACGGTCGCGTCGCACCGGGCGGAGGCAGACCGAGTCGTGCAGTTGGCCGATATGCTCATCTGGGTCGTCGACCCGCAGAAGTACGCCGACGCCGCCCTGCACAACAATTACCTCAAACCGCTGGCAGATCACGCCGCGGTGATGCTCCTGGTGCTCAACCAGGCCGACCGGCTCACGCCCGATCAGCTACGCGAGACCATGCGCGACCTGCGTGGGCTGCTCGACTCCGAAGGGCTGAGCAAGACTCCTTGCGTGGCGGCCTCCGCCCTGACCGGAATGGGTATCGAGACGCTCCGCAAGACGATCTCCAGCACCGTTCGTAAGAAGCAGATCGCGGCGAGCCGGCTGTCGTCCGATGTTTCGAGCGCGGCCCGGGCATTGAAGTCCGAGTTCGGAGACGCGAAAGTGCCCGCCAAGGTGCCGGATGCCAGGGCCCGCGAATTGAACAAGTCGCTCGCCGAAGCAGCGGGATCCGGAATCGTGCGCGACGCTGTGCTGAAGTCGATGCGCCGTCGCGGCAGCTTGGCCACCGGCTGGCCGGTCACCAAATGGCTGCGCCGCTTCACACCCGACCCGCTGCGGATGCTGCATCTGGATCGCGCGATGCCCGGACGCAAGAAGAAGACCAACGAGCTCGAACCGGTAGCGGTGCAGCGAACCAGCCTCCCGACCGCGGGAGGGGTACAGATCGCCCGCGTCGACATAGCCCTCAGGGGGCTGGCGGTCTCGTCGAGTGAGGGGCTGCCGGACGGCTTCGCGACAGCGGTCCGCGAGGCGACCTTGGCGCACCGCACCGATCTGCCTGACGAACTCGATCGCGCGGTCGCGGCCACGGATCTGGCGATGGACCGAGGGCAGGGCTGGTGGAGCCTCGTGCAGGTGCTGCAGTGGATGATCTTCGTCGCCGCTGTCGTCGGCGGCGGGTGGCTGCTGCTCGACTTGGTGCTGAACTATCTGCAGCTGCCGCAACTGCCGGCTGTCAAGGTCGGACGAGCGCCGTTGCCGACCGTGATGCTGCTCGGTGGCGCGCTGCTCGGCGTGCTGGTCAGCCTGATTTCGAGGATCGGTGTAGAACTGGACGCTCGAGCGAAAGGCGCCCGCGCCGAACGCGCGCTCACCCGTTCGATCGTGGAGACCGCCGACCGGCTGGTGATCGCCCCGGTCAACGTCGAATTGGAGAGGTTCAACCAGGGGCGCCAGTTGGCCTCCCGGGCCATCAGCTGATCCGCGGGTCATCTCGCCGAGTTATCCACAGATACCGACTTCTTTGACCGATTCGGGGTTGCACTTGCCGATCATTAGGGCCCAACGAACGGAAGGACCCTCATCATGGACGCATTCATCACCGTCTCCGGCAATCTCGGCACCGACATCGACTATCGGGCGACCGACACCTTCAGCCGCGCGAGTTTCCGGATGGCCTGCACGCCACGGATCCGTCGCGGCGACGATTGGGTGGACGGGCACACGACCTGGGTTAACATCGAGTGCGGCAACCGGCTCGCCGACAACGCGCGCGATTCGTTGTCCAAAGGCGACCCGGTCGTCGTCTTCGGCAAGCTGCGCACCAGGGTCTGGGAATCCGAGGGCACCAGGCACGAGCGCATGGTCATCGAAGCCACCTCGATCGGTCACGACCTGACACGCGGTACCAGCGAGTTCACCCGAGTGCTGTCGGCCAGGCAGCCGGATGACACTGCCGAGACAGGTGATGCCATCGCCGACGGCAGCCCGCGCGACGAGACACCGCAGAGCGTCGCACTGGCAGGCTGAATCCAGCAGTGGTGCGATGACCGGACGCGTCTTGGGAGTGCGGCATAATGGACGAGCACCACCCCGCGAGCCCAAACCGCCTGGCGTCGCCAGGCGTCCACACATTGCGAACGAAGGAAGCACGCGCCGTATGGCCGAGTTCATCTACACCATGCACAACGTCCGCAAGACGGTCGGGGACAAACTGATCCTGGACGACGTCACCCTGTCGTTCTACCCCGACGCAAAGATCGGCGTCGTCGGCCCGAACGGTGCCGGCAAATCGACCTTGTTGAAGGTCATGGCGGGCCTGGAGCCCATCAACAACGGCGACGCCCAACTGGCCAAGAACGCGACAGTCGGAATCCTGCTGCAGGAGCCGCCGCTCACCGAGGGCAAGACCGTTCTGGAAAACGTCGAAGAGGGCGTCGCAGAGGTCAAAGGGATGTTGCGCCGCTTCAACGAGATCTCCGAAGCGATGGCCGACCCCGATGCCGACTTCGATGTCTTGCTGGCCGAGATGGGCGAGCTGCAGACCGAACTCGATACCCGCAACGCCTGGGACATCGACTCCCAGCTGGAGCAGGCCATGGACGCGCTGGGCTGCCCGCCGCCCGACACCATCGTCGACGTGTTGTCGGGCGGTGAGCGGCGCCGCGTGGCGCTGTGCAAGCTATTGCTGCAGCAACCGGACCTGCTGCTGCTCGACGAGCCGACAAACCACCTGGACGCCGAATCGGTGAATTGGCTCGAAGGTCATCTGAAGGCCTACCCGGGCGCTGTGCTCTGCGTCACTCACGACCGCTACTTCCTCGACAACGTCGTGGGTTGGATCTGTGAGGTCGACCGCGGCCGGCTCTACGGCTACGAGGGCAACTACTCGGCGTACCTCGAGACCAAGCGTAAGCGCCTGAACATCGAGGGACTGAAGGACGCCAAGCGCGCCAAGATTCTGGAGCGCGAACTCGAATGGGTGCGCTCATCGCCGAAGGCACGCCAGGCCAAGAATAAGGCCCGTCTGGCCCGCTACGAGGAACTGGCGGCCGAGGCAGAGCGCAACCGCAAGATCGATCCGGCCGAGATCAACATCCCGCCCGGTCCGCGGCTGGGCAGTGTCGTGCTTGATGTCAACGACCTGCACAAGTCCTTCGACGACCGAGTGCTGATCAACGGGCTGACCTTCGACCTGCCACGAGCAGG
>NZ_JAVTWX010000134.1:0-27768 GCF_032229645.1 Brooklawnia sp. | reverse complement strand
CCGGGTGGCTCAGCGAGCACAGCATTTGCCGGAACTATGTCAATCGATTAGCCGATCGGCTATCGTGACGTGCGTGACCATTACCGCCGACGGCTCACCCGCGCTGCCACGGCAGGCAGCCAGCGCCGATCCCGATTATCCGAGTTTTCACCTGGCTCCGCCGCAGGGTCGGCTGAACGATCCCAATGGCCTGGTGGTGCGCGATGGCGTCTATCACGCATTCTTCCAATACGGCCCGTCCTTTCCCCGGGAACGCCTGGTCTATTGGGGGCATGCCTCGTCGGCCGACCTGATCAACTGGCGGCAGCACGCTCCCGCGATCGCGCCGGATAGCTGGTACGACCGCTCGGGCGCCTACTCCGGTGGGGCGGTCGTCCACGACGGAGAAGTGTGGCTTTACTACACCGGAAACGTGAAGACCGAAGCGGGCGTGCGCGAAAGCTACCAGTGTCTGGTGAGTACCGCAGATCTGGAGACATTCAGCAAGGACCCGGACAATCCGCTGATCGCTGGGCCACCGCCGGGCTACACGGCACATTTCCGCGATCCCCAGGTTGTGGCGGAGGCCGATGGCTGGCGCATGTGCATCGGTGCTCAGCGAGACGACCTCAGCGGATGCGTCTTGGTCTACCGCTCCGATGACCTGCGGACGTGGACGCTCGACGGCGAACTCGGCCTACCCGACTCCGGCGGCCGGTTCGAGCGGTTCGGATACATGTGGGAGTGCCCGAATTTGCTGCGGATCCCCGACGAGGTGACCGGCGAGTACTGGGACGTGCTGATCTTCTGTCCCCAGGGCGTCGGTCCGATCGGCGATCAGTTTCAGAACATCTTTCCTTGTGGATATCTCATCGGCAGGTGGGACGGGCATGCCCTTCGGCAAACCGGCGAGTTCATCGAGCTCGACCGCGGCTTCGAGTTCTATGCGCCTCAAGCCTTCGCTTCCGAAGATGGCCAGGCCAAAGAGCCGGTGCTGCTCGGATGGCTCGGCAATGCGTCCGAGGACGACCAGCCGTCGCTGACGGACCACGGCTGGGTGCATCTGCTGAGCGTTCCCCGCAGACTGAGCGTGCGAAACGGGCGGCTGATTCAACGAATTGCCCCTGCAGGGTTGGACCCTCGTGGCGCACGGTCCGCCCAGAAGCTGGCGATCGAGGGCGCGGTGGTGTGCGACGAATCGGTCGGGCTCGCGGAACTCAGGGATCAACGGTCGTTTGTGCTGGATGCCGAGATCGACCAGGCTGCCGCGTCCAGCTGGGAACTGCGGCTGCAAAGCGGTGCCAGCAAGGTCGTCTTCAGCTTTGAGCGGGGACGACTGACCGTCGATCGTCGCGCCACGCGCTATCCACATGGCCAGCTGCGGACCATCGATCTGCCCGACGATGAGGTGCTGCGGGTGCAGCTCGTGCACGACCGCTCTGCGACCGAGCTGTTCATCGGCGACGGACATACGGTGTTCAGCCTGCGCAGTTATCTGGAGCCCGGCGAGTTCACGGTTGCGCTCGCGGCTCGTGGGTCCATCGCTGTGCACAGGGCTGAAGCAGTCGTGGTGAATGAGGCGATTGCTACTACTGACGGACCGCGGGCAGCTCGCTAGCAGAATCCCGAAGACTCGGTATTGACACTATGTCAATCGATTGACAGAATGAGACTCGACTGGTTCGCCCCGAATCAGGATCGATGAACGTTCGAGGAGGAACATCATCCATGGACCACGCGAGAGTCGCACAGACCGTGCTCCAAGCGGTCGGAGGTGCCGACAACATCACAGCAGCGGCGCACTGCGCCACCCGATTGCGGCTCGTGCTTCAGGACGAGCAGTTGGTCGACCATGCGGCGCTGGATGAAGACGCCGATATCAAGGGGACATTCTCCGCAGGGGGAATGTTCCAGGTGATCGTCGGCCCCGGCGATGTCGATACCGTCTATGAGAAGCTGGTGAAATCCGGCGTTCGCGAAGTGAGCAAGGACGAAGCCAAGCAGGAAGGCGGCAAGAAGTCCAACCCGCTGGTGCGTCTGATCAAGGTCCTTGCCGACGTCTTCGTACCGATTCTTCCGGCCCTGATCGCAGGCGGCCTGATGATGGCCCTCAACAACGTCCTCACTGCGCCGGGGCTGTTCGGGCCGAAACCCCTTGTCGAGATGGCGCCTGCCATCACCGACGTGGCAGCGATGATCAATCTCTTCGCCAGCGCTCCCTTTGCCTTCTTGCCGGTGCTCATCGGCTTTTCGGCGACCAAGCGATTTGGCGGCAATCCATATCTCGGTGCGGCCATGGGTGCGGCAATGGTGATGCCGGCCCTGGTGAATGGCTGGAACGTGGCTGCTGCGGTGTCCGACGGCTCCATGACATATTGGGACCTCTTCGGCCTTCAGGTCGCACAGGCCGGCTATCAGGGGCAGGTGATCCCGACGCTGGCCGTCAGCTTCCTGCTTGCCACCATCGAGAAGTGGTTGCACCGTAAGCTCAGCGGAACTGTCGATTTCCTGGTGACACCGCTGGTCACGATGATCGTAACCGGCTTCTTGGCGTTCGTCATTGTGGGCCCGGCGACGCGCATCCTCGGCGATGGCATCACCTTTGGCTTGCAGTGGCTCTATGACTCCACGGGATTTGTCGGTGGCCTGCTCTTCGGTCTGGTCTACTCACCGGTTGTCGTCACCGGTTTGCATCAAAGCTTCCCGGCCGTCGAACTGTCACTGATCGCCCAAGGCGGTTCGTTCATCTTCCCGATCGCATCGATGGCCAATGTTGCTCAGGGCGCTGCCACGCTGGCTGTCTTCCTTTGCGCCGGCAGCGGCAAGTTGAAGGGCCTGGCCGGTGCTTCGGCGGCGTCGGCGCTGATGGGCATTACCGAGCCCGCGATCTTCGGTGTCAACTTGCGACTGCGCTGGCCGTTCTTCATCGCGATCGGCTCGGCCGCCGTGGGCGGTGCCCTGGTCAGCATTTTCAATGTGAAGGCGATCGCGCTCGGTGCGGCCGGCCTGCTTGGCTTCGTGTCGATCAGTGCCCCCGACATTCCCATGTTCCTGGTCTCGGTGCTTGTCACCTTCGCAATCTCGTTCAGCGTGACCTTCATGTACGCACGTTCGCGGGGCAAGCAGTCCATCCTCGGTACCCGTGTCGACGAGACCGTGGAGGAAGAGGAAGCCGAGCGCGAGGAGGAGTTGGAGCGCGAGGAGCAGGCCTCGATCTTGCAGCAGGTCCCGCTTTCCGGCGCTGTCGATTCCACTGACTTCCTCGTTACCGCACCGCTGCGCGGGAAGCTGATCGACCTTGCCGATGTCAAGGATCCGACATTCGCTCGTGGTCTGCTCGGCCCCGGAGCGGCGATTATTCCCGATGGTGGCGCGGTCGTCTCGCCAGTGAACGGCGAAGTGATCGTTGCCTTCCCGACCGGTCACGCGGTGGGGTTGCGCGCCGATAGTGGTGTGGAACTGCTGATTCACATCGGCATGGATACCGTGGAACTCAAGGGTAAGCACTTCTCGTCGAAGGTCGTCAAAGGCCAGCGGGTACGCCGCGGGGAGGTGCTCGTCGTACCGGACTGGGATGCCATCTCGGCTGCCGGCTACGACCTGACGACCCCGATCGTGGTCACCAACGCGGCCAAGTACGCGAAGATCGAAGCTGCTGCTTCCGGCCCCGTCGAGCTGGGTACTGAATTGCTCGAAGTGGTACAGAAGGATCCTGCGCTGGCGTGATTCCAGGGCAGACGGCGGGCGCTCGAACTCCGGTAGGAGCCGAGCGCCCGCCGCCTTTTCTGTCCTGGGATAGGTCCGCCGGCTAGGTCGTTCGTCCTTCGATCAAGGTGACGGGAAACTCCAGCGGCTTGACCCGATGCCGGTCGTCCGAAGTGTCGGCCTTGCCGTTGATCCGGTCCAGAAGCAGATCGACGGCACTTCTGCAGATCAGTGCAATGGGCTGGCGCACCGTGGTCAGCCCCGGCAATGCACGTCGGATCGCGTCGGTGCCGTCAAAGCCGACCACCCGCAGCTGATCGGGGACCGTGATCCCCGCGTTCGCCGCCCAGCCGAGCACCGTGCCGGCCGTCAGGTCATCGGTGGCGAAGACTCCGTCGACCGACGGTGTCCATTGTTCGAGCCAGCGCGCGATGAGCTCGCTACGCCGGGGTTCGGGAATGTGAAAGTTGACTGTCCCGACGATCGGTTCGATTCCGGCGGACGCCAGCACCGACCGGTAGCCCGCTTCTCGCAGGTTGCGCGGTCCGGAGGTCGATGTCAGCAGGGCCGGGTGGCGGCAACCGCGGCGCAGCAGCAATTCAGTGGCCAACCGGCCACCGGATTCGTTGTCACAGCGCACATTCGGGATGTGGGGAGACAGTTCGCGATCGATGGTCACCACCGGAAGGGTGATGTCGGAGTATTCGGCAATCGCGTCGTTGTGAGCGCCCGAGATGATCCCGTCGACCCTGTTGCTTATCAGTAGCTCAAGGTAATCGCGCTCGAGTTCGGCCCGGCCGAGGCTGTTGCACAGGATCAGGCGGTACCCGCGCTGTTCAAGGGCGTGTTCCAACGACACGACGACCTCGCCGAAGAACGGGAGTGCCACCGTGGGTACGACGACTCCGATCATCTTCGTCCGCTGGCCGAGCAGCGCCCGGGCAACCTCGTTCGGACGGTAGTTCAGCTCATCGATCGCCTGCGCGACCCGGTCCTTGGTGTGCTGGCTGAGATAGCCGCGGTTGTTCAGCACTCTCGATACGGTCGTCGGCGACACTCCGGCCAGCTTGGCCACATCTACCAGACTGGGCGTCTGATGTTGATCAGACACAGCCTGACCTCCCTCGACTCGATGCCAGTGTATCCGGGGCTGAGTCAGGGCGTCGTGCACTGCTTTGCGCGCGCTGGCCGCAGGTCCGCGTCGAAGTCATCAGGTTCCTGCGAGCACAGGTGGGACAGCCAACGAACCCACCTTCGGGCCGGGACACTCCCCGGTGTTCGTCACAACTCAGATGCTCACCAGGCCGCGTCCGGGCACATCGAAGGTGACCGACGCGATACCGGGGGACCCCTTGGGGCTGGTGAAATTGATCTTGATATCGTCGAGCAACTCAGAGATGGGTGCGCCGATCCAGTCTTCCACTCGCGAGCGGGAGCCGGCCATCTCGATGGTGTCCAAACGCACGTCGCCGCTCAGGGCCGACGGCAGCACGGAAGGATCCGATTCCCACTTCAAGAAGTAGGGCAGCTGCGGATCGGTGATCAGACCCTTGACGCCGATCTGATGCCACTCCAGGCGGCGTCCGTCTGGGAACTGGCGGGAACCGGGCACCGCTGCACGATCCAGGCGCGTCTCGAACGGGGCCAGGTCATCGACTTCGATGACCCAGCTCAGCCAGCCGCCGCCCTGCTCTTGACGGGTGCGCACGACCTGCCCGTAGACGGCCTTCTCGGCAGCCGGATGGTCGAGCACTTCGACAACCTCCAGGTAGCGCCCATCGGTCAGCGGCAGGATGTTGTTGCGGGTGCCGAATCGGGGATGAAAGCCCCCGTCCTTGAACTCGCGCCCCAAGACCTCGCTCAACTCATCTACGGCGGCCTGCAGTCCATCGGGGCCGGCTACGAATGTCAGATGGTCGATATGCATGCTGCCATTGTGGCAATTCGGCTCAGCGTTCGCGAATCCGGGGTCGGCAAGGTCCGCCCGCTCATGGAATAGCCAAGTACCGTGGGGGCTGTGCAACCTGCTGACTTTCCGGAACGGGCGCGACGAGCGCTGCCGGACGAAGACTGCGGTGCGCCGACGGTCGGTCTGAGCACTTCGGCAGTCTTTCCGGACTCCACCGCCAGCGCGTTCGCGCTGGCCTCCCAACTCGGCTACGACGGCATCGAGCTCATGGTCGGTACCGACGCGGCCAGCGCAGATGTCGACCAGGTACGGCAGTTCCAAGACGAGCACCAGGTGCCGGTGCTGAGCGTCCACGCGCCATGCCTGATGTTCACCCCGCGCGTCTGGGGCGTGGACCCCGCAGAGAAACTCCGTCGTTCGTGCCAGGCCGCGCAGCTGTTCGGGAGCAATCTCGTGGTCGTCCATCCGCCGTTCGCCTGGCAGCGGAGCTACGCGAGCACCTTCGCCCAGACCATCCGCGAGCTGAGTGAAGCCACCGGCATCGTCATCGCGGTCGAGAACATGTATCCGTGGCGGGCGCCAGGGCTGTCAGCGCAGGCCTATGCGCCCGATTGGGACCCGACCGATCAGCCCTACGAGTGGCTCACGCTCGACCTGTCGCACGCGGCCACCGCGGGAGTGCGCTCGCTGAGCTACGTGGAGGACTGGGGCTCTCGGCTGCGCCACCTGCATCTCACCGACGGCAATGGCTCGGCGATGGATGAGCACCTGATGCCGGGCGAGGGCAACCAGCGCTCGTGGGAGGTCGTCGAAACCCTGGTCTCCCGCGGCTATCGAGGGCATATCATTCACGAAGTCAACGCCCGCAAGACGGCGGATGCGCAGCAGCGAGCGACATTGCTCGAGGGCTGCCTGGACGAAACGAGGCGGCATATCTCGGCGGCTCTGCCGGTGCGCAGGAGTGAAGAAGGACGATGATGAGTGATCTGGTCACCCGCTGGGCGCAGCGAAACAGCATCCGGGAGGCCGCGCTGGCAACCTCGGCGGCCCGCGATCTGGTTTCCCGCTACGTTGCGGGACGAGACCTCGATGATCTGATCCCGGTGTTGAGGTCGCTCATCGACAAGGGGCTGATGGTCAGCGTCGGCTATCTCGGCGACCACGTGGACACTCTCGACCAGGCGGCGGCCAACCAGGACGTGTATCTCGATATCGTGCAGCGGCTGAGTGACGAAGGAATCAGCGCCTCGACCGAACTGTCATTGCGGTTGAGCCGTCTCGGTCAGCGGCTCGGCCCGCCCGGTAGTGCATTCGCGCTGCAGGGCGCCCGCAAGGTGTGCCGGGCGGCGAGCAATGCGGGTGTGCTGGTGACCGTCGATATGGCGAACCACGAATTGGTTGGACCCACGCTGCACGCCTGGGAGCAGCTTCAGCAAGACATCCCCTCGGTCGGTATCACTGTTCAGGCCGCTCTCTACCGAAGCCAGCGCGATCTGGCGGAGTTGGCGATGCCCAGCAGACGCATCCGGCTGTGCAAGGGCGTCTTCAGGGAGCCCAAACAGGTCGCATTTCGGGCCAGGCACGAGATCGATCTCGCGTTCGTCCGTAACCTTCGGGTGCTGATGAACAGCCAGGCGGTCGTCCTGGTGGCCACCCATGATCCGCGAATGATCTCGATCGCAGAAGAGCTGATCCGGCGCACCGGACGGCCACCCGAAAGCTACGAATTTCAGATGATGTACGGCATCCGCCCGATGGAGCAGCGCCGGCTGGCCGACATCGGCCATCGCTCGCGGGTTCTGGTGCCGTTCGGGCCCGGTTGGTACGACTACTACACTCAGCGGCTGGCCGAGCGTCCAGCCAACGCGGGCCTGTTGGCGCGCTCGTTGCTGGGAAAGCGCTGAGGTGTCGGCTACCGCCGTGCGGACGCGTCCGCATTTGGTGCTGGAGACGGTGATCGTGCTGGGGGTCTCGCTCGGCAAATCGGCGGTCTACTCGGTCTTGAACATCATCGACCGGCTGACCTATCAGGTGCCCTTGTCGCAGCAGACGTCGACGATGAATTCGTCGGTCACCCCCGATCGGCCGTGGCTGGATCTGGCCTATCAGCTGGCCAACAACCTGCTGCCGTTCTGCATGCCTTTCCTGGCGATCTACCTGCTGTGGCGAGTGTGGCCGCCGCGGGCAAACCCGTGGCGGGCGATCGGTCTGGATGGTAGGCGTATCCGGCGCGACATCGCATGGGGAACCGGGATCGCGCTGCTGATCCTCGGGCCTGCGCTCGGTTTCTACCTGCTGGCGCGCCACCTCGGTATCAACACGACCATCGTGATGGCCGACCTGAATGCGGCCTGGTGGACGATCCCGATGTACTGTCTGGCCGCTTTTCAGAACGGCTTCCTCGAGGAGGTCGTCATGATTGGCTACCTCACCACTCGCTGGCGGCAGTCCGGCTGGAATCCGGCCGCTGCGATCGTGGTGAGCGCGCTCATCCGCGGTAGCTATCACCTCTATCAGGGATTCGGCGGCTTCCTGAGCAACCTGGTCTTCGGTCTGCTGCTCGGCTGGCTCTACCACCGGACCAAGCGGCTGTGGCCACTGATTATCGCGCACACTGTCATCGACATCGCTGCGTTCGTGGGCTACGCGCTACTCGCCGGAGTCGTCGACTGGCTCTGATCCTCGCGCGCCCGCCACAGTGGGCATCCTCGGGTGTCCCAAGGGGGGACGATAAGCTGGCGGGCATGCGAGTTGGAGTTTTTGGTGCGACCGGTCAGGTCGGCAACGTCATGCGGGCGTTGCTCGACGAGCGTGATTTTCCCGTCGATTCGATGCGGTACTTCGCATCCGAGCGTTCTGCGGGCAAGAAGCTCGACTGGCGCGGTGAGCAGATCGTCGTGGAAGACATGGCCAGCGCTTCATTCGAGGGCCTCGATATCGCGATCTTCTCAGCAGGCAAGACCGCCTCCCAGATCTATGCCCCCAAGGTGGCCGCCGCCGGCGCGATCGTCGTCGACAATTCGTCGTGCTGGCGGGGTGATCCCGAGGTGCCGCTGGTGGTCTGCGAGGTCAACCCCGAGGACGCGATCAACCCGCCGAAGGGCATCATCGCGAACCCGAACTGCACCACGATGGCCGCGATGCCGGTACTGAAGCCGCTCAGCGATGCCGCCGGTCTCGAGCGCCTGGTTGTCGCCACCTATCAGGCCACCTCCGGCTCCGGCTTGGCCGGCGTCCGCGCCCTGCACGACCAGTCCGAGGCCGCCGTCGCCCAGGATTTCGCCCGGCTCACCTATGACGGCAAGGCCGTTGCCCCCCCGGACGACCTCGGCCCCTATGTGGCGCCGATCGCCTTCAACGCGGTGCCCTATGCCGGTTCGCTGGTCGATGACGGCTGGCTGGAGACCGATGAAGAGCAGAAGCTGCGCAACGAGTCGCGCAAGATCATGCATCTGCCCGGCCTGCTGGTCAGCGGCACCTGCGTGCGCGTCCCCGTCTTCACCGCACATTCATTAACCGTCAACGCGACCTTCTCGCGTCCGATCAGTCCGGACGAGGCCAAGGCGCTGCTCGCGGATGCGCCCGGAGTCAAGCTGGTCGATATCCCGACGCCTCGCGACGCGGCCGGCATCGATCCGAGCCTTGTGGGACGAATCCGGGTCGACCAGTCCGTGCCGGACGGACGCGGTCTGGCCATGTTCATCTGCTGCGACAACCTGCGCAAGGGAGCTGCGCTGAACGCCATCCAGGTCGCCGAGATCGTTGCCGCGAACCGTGGCTGAGATGGCCGATCACAGCCAGGCAGCGGTAGTGGTCGTCGGCGGAGGCGTGATGGGCGGGGCGATCGCGTCCGGCCTGACATCGCAGGGCTGGGCGAACGTCACAGTCGTCGAACCCGGGCCCGCCCGGCGCACCGAGCTGGTCGAGGAGCCGGGCCTGCAGGTCGTCGGGTCGGTCGCCGAAATCGACGGTAACCCCGACGTGATCGCGATCGTCGTGAAGCCGAATGTGGCCGCGGCCGTCTGCGGGCAGATCGCGCCGCTGATCGGCGAACAGACCCTGGTCATGTCGATGTGTGCGGGCGTCGCGCTCGGCGCTCTCGCCTCGAACCTGCCAGCGGGTATCCCGATCGTCCGGGTGATGCCGAACACCCCCGCTCAGGTCGGGGCGGGCATGTCTGCGCTGTCGCCCAACGAACTCGTCAGCGAGCCGCAACTCGACCTGGCCACCGCCCTGATGGGCACTGTGGGCGAAACGATGGTCGTCCCCGAATCACAGCAGGATGCCGTGACGGCGGTGAGCGGATCCGGGCCAGCCTACGTCTTCTACCTGGCGGAAGCCCTGATCGAGGCAGGTGTGCAGGTCGGCCTGACCCGTGCTCAGGCCGACAGACTTGCCAGGCAGACGATCGTCGGCTCCGCCCGGCTGCTGGCGGGTGGCGAGCATCCGACCGTGCTGCGCGAACGCGTCACCTCGCCCGGCGGCACCACGGCCGCCGGCATCCGTGCACTCGATGCGCATGCCACCAGGGCAGCGGTCAGCGACGCGGTATGGGCCGCCTACCGGCGCAGTCGCGGAGAATGATCGATTGTTCATTCCGAAGCCGTCGCGGTAAACTGCTCAAGTTGCGGTTGACCCGCACGAGGGGCGAGTTTGCGCTCGGCGCAGGTCATCGCACCTAAGGCATTCAGAGATTCTCGAGAGGATCACAGTGGGATCGGTCATCAAGAAGCGCCGCAAGAGGATGGCGAAGAAGAAGCATCGCAAGCTGCTGAAGAAGACGCGCATCCAGCGCCGCAGGGCAGGCCGCTGAGTTCTGCCGGGCGTTAGCCTGGCGGCCAGTGATCAGTGCTCGTGTGTTTCGGGTGGCCATACCCCGACACTTCGTCGCACATCCCGGGGTGAGGAGTTGCCGTGAGTGAGCAGCCGTCAGCGGTGGCGCTTGCCGATTGTGATCCGGCCGCATTGGTGGCCAGTCGCACACCGGCCCGCGCCACCCCCGGCTATGTGATCTTCGTCGGAGTCGGGCTTGGTGGCCCGCTGCGGCTGACGTTGGCCGGATTGAAGGCCATCGAAGAGGCCGATGTCATCGTCCTCAATCCCGATGTCGATGAAGCGTTGCTCGGTGAACCGGAGATAGCTATCCCCGACGGCGTCATCACGCTTCAGACCGACGACCAGCCCGACCTCGGTAAGATCACCGCACTCGTCCAATCGGGATTGAGTGTGGTCTGGCTGCTCACCGGTGATCCGCTGGTGGACGCGGAGGCTGCGCCATACGCCTCCCAGCTCAAGGCGAACGGCTGCCAGATCGACATGGTGCCGGGCCTGTCGAGGCTCAGTCTGGCGATCACTTCCACCGGCATCACTCCCGGGCCGGGCTTCCGGCTCTGGTCGGGGCCGAGCAAGGACGCTGCTGACGGCGAGTCATTCGTCGCGCTCATCCCCGAGCGGCACGTGGCCGAAATCGTGGCGCGCGCTGAACAGAGCGGACTATCGGCAGACACCCAGGTCTTGGTGGTCTCCGACTATGCGACCAGCGCCCAGGTCAGCACCCCGACCACCCTCGGGGGACTCGCCGGCGTGCTCGATGGCGCGGACGAATGCCCGGCCGCAGTCATCGTCGGGCCGGCCGCCACCCGGGATCCGAGTCTGAACTGGTTCGAGTCGAAGCCGCTGTTCGGCTGGCATGTGCTGGTACCCCGAACCAAGGGGGTGTCGGGAGCGATGGAACGCCGCTTGGAACACCACGGCGCGATACCCATGCAGATACCGACGATCTCGGTCGAGCCGCCGCGCAATCCGCAGCCGATGGAACGAGCCATCCAGGGCCTGGTGGACGGCCGCTATCAGTGGATCATCTTCAACTCAGCACAGGCGGTGCGTGCGGTCACCGAACGTCTGGTGGGGCTCGGTCTCGACTCCAGGGCGTTCTCAGGGCTGCGCATCGCAGCCGTCGGCGCCGATACCGTCACGGCATTGCGGGGCTGGGGCATCACCCCCGACCTGGTCCCGGACGGAGAGCAGCGCAGCGAGGCTCTTGCCGCCGAGTTCCCGATCTTCGACGACCTGCTCGACCCCATAAACCGGATCCTCATTCCGCGAGCCGACATAGCGGTGGACTCGCTGGTGCAGAGCATGAACGAACTCGGCTGGGAAGTGGAGGACGTTGTCGCGTACCGCACCGTGCGCGCCTCGCCGCCGCCCGCCGATATCCGTGAGGCCATCAAGTCCGGACGCTTCGATGCCGTGGTCTTCAGCTCGGCCTCGACGGTGCGCAACATGGTGGGCATCGCCGGTAAGCCACATGCGGACACCCTGATCGCGGCGATCGGGCCGGCCACCGTCGCCGCATGTGAGGAAGCAAACCTCAGAGTCGATGTGGTCGCCTCGCAGCCGAGTCAGGTCGACCTGGTGGATGCCCTGGCCACCTTCGCAGCCAAGCGTGCCGAAGGGTTCACCGAACGCGGCGAGCCGGTGCGCAGACCTTCCCAGCGTCGGCAGCGACGGCGCTCGAAGTAGGGACCCCAGGTCAGCCGGAGAACGCTGGTGCTCAGCCGGTAGGCTTCAGACGTGCAACCCAGCCAGACATCTGATCCAGTAACCCAGGTGCACGTGGTGCGCCACGGCGAGGTCTTCAACCCCACCGGCGTCCTCTACGGACTGCTCCCCGGATACCACCTCTCCGAGACCGGCCGGGCGATGGCCGATCGGCTGGGCGAATGGTTCGCCTCGGTTGAGTTGGACCAGCTGCGCTGTTCCCCGTTGGAGCGGGCCCAGGAGACCCTTGCTCCGGTTGCGGCGGGGCATCCCGAACTCGAGATCCGCATCGACGACCGGCTGATCGAGGCCGAGAACAAGCTCGCCGGGCAGGTCTTCGGCAAACGCAACAAGGCGATCTTCGACCCACGCAACTGGCACTACTTCGTCAATCCGCTGCGTCCGTCGTGGGGTGAGCCATACGACCAGCTGGCCGTCCGGATGCTGGATGCGATCACCGAGACCGCGAGCGAGATGAGCCCTGGCGGGCAGGCGGTGCTGGTCAGTCATCAGCTGCCGATCTGGATCGCCCGGCGGTGTGCCGAGGGTCTGAGGCTCGCGCACGACCCCCGCAAACGGCAGTGCACGCTGGCCAGCGTGACGACGTTCCGGTTCGCAGCCGGACGGCTCAGCGGAGTGACCTACGCCGAACCGGCACGCGACCTGCTCAGAGAAAACGGGAACAAGGCGTTTTCGTCCGGCCATTGAACTGCTAAGCCTGAAAGGATGACCCGCATGCATGACACACCATCTGCCGCCGATCATGTCGATCTCTGCATCATCGGGTCGGGTTCCGGCCTGTCGCTGATCGACGATGACATCAACGACTGGCAGATCGCCCTCATCGACGACGGCATCGGCCCCAACGACGCCTTCGGCGGCACCTGCCTGAACGCTGGCTGTATCCCCTCCAAGATGCTCTCGGTGCCCGCCAGCTTTTCCATGGCACCGCTATCGGCCGCCCGGATCGATGTCGGCCTGAACCTGATGAACGTCGACTTCAAGGCCATCCAGTCGCGCACTTTCGGCCGCACCGATTCGATCTCGGCGTCCGGGTTGGCCGGAGTCGCGAGGCGTCCGAACGTGCAGGTGCTCTTCGGGTCCGCCACCTTCGTGGACGCCCACACCGTGCGCGTCGGGCATCGGCAGATCACCGCCGACCGTATCGTCATCGCGGCTGGTTCGCGTCCGCGTCAGGTGAGCGCGCCGGGCTTCGACGACCCCTATCTGCAGGGTTTCGTGCACACGTCGGAATCGATCATGCGCACAGACGAATTGCCCCAGCGATTGGTGATCCTCGGCGGTGGCGTCGAGGCGGTCGAATTCGGCCACATCTTCGCCGGGATGGGCTCCCAGGTTTCCATCATCTGCCGCCGCGAGCCGCTGCTGCGCGCTCTCGACTCCGCGATCGGCGTCAAGGTCACCGAAGAACTGGCCAACCGGATGGTGCTCCGGCTCAACCAGACCGTCACCGGGCTCGATTCGGACGATCTGGGCGGAGTGGTCATCTGCACCCAGGACTCCTACGGCATCGAATACACCTATCCGGCGGACGCGGTGCTGGTCTGCCAAGGACGCATTCCCAATGGTGACCAGTTGCGTGTAGACAAAGCCGGGATGGTCCTCGACGAGGAAGGCTTCATCCCGGTGGACGAATACCTGCGTACCCCGGTCCGGCATATCTGGGCGCTCGGCGATGTCTGCTCGCCAAAGATGCTCAAGCATCTCGCGAATGCTCAGGCCCGCCTGGTCAAACGAAACCTGCTCGCCGAACGTGCCGGAGGCCAGCTGACCGAGCGCGACGAGCGTTTCGTGCCGGAGGGCATCTTCACAGAGCCGCAGATCGCCACGGTCGGAGCCACCGAAGAGGAACTGCGGGACGCCGGCGTCGATTTCATCGCGCACGTTCAGGACTACGCCTCGGTGGCGTACGGTTGGGCGATCAACGACACAGAACATTTCGTCAAGCTGCTGGCCGACCCGGCCGGCGAGCACCTGTTCGGTGCCCATATCGTCGGCCCGGAGGCGACCGTCTTGATCCAGCCGCTGATCCAGGCAATGAGCCTGGGCCAAACGATCAGCGAGGTGGCGAAGGGTCAGTACTGGATTCATCCGGCGCTGAGCGAGGTGGTCGAGAACGCTCTGCTGGGAGTGCTGAACGCGGCCGCTGAGCGGAGCGAGCGGCCGTGAGCCGAGGCTGGTGGACTGCGGGAATCCTCGTTTTCGCGCTGGGACTGGCTGGTTGCGCCCCGGGCCCGAGCGGCTCGGGCGGCACCGCCGACACCGGCTCGGGTACGCCCAACCCGGCCGCGAGCGCCCCGGCGTCGAGTACAGCTGCCTCGACCACCGGCGAGTCGTCGATCATCGATCCCGCGACAGCGTGCCTGTCATACGCCCAACAGCTCAGCCTGGCTGAGCAGGTCGGGCAGCTCTATATGACCGTGCTGATGGCAGGCGCAGACGTCGATCAGGCGGCTGCTCAGATCAATGCCAGTGGCAACGGTGCGGTGATCCTGCTGGGCAACCGTACCGCCGGGTTGGCGGCCGTGCAGGCGGAGACCCAGCAGCTGCAGGATTTCGCGCCCGGCATTCCGTTGCTGATCGCGACCGATCAAGAAGGCGGCCTGGTGCAGAAGCTCAGTGGCCCCGGCTTCGACACGATTCCTTCGGCGGTCGACCAAGCGTCCCTGGATGATGCCGAGCTGCGGGCTAGCTGGCAGCGCTGGGGGCAGGAACTTCGAGACGCCGGCGTGAACTGGAATCTCGCGCCGGTGGCCGATGTGGTGCCGGCCGGGCAGGCCGCCAACAATGCGGCGATCGGGCAACTTGAGCGCGGCTACGGCTCTGATCCGGCAACGGTCGGTGACAAGGTCGCCGAGGTGATCACGGGGCTCAGCGATTCGGGGGTCGCCAGCAGCGCCAAGCATTTCCCGGGTCTCGGGAATGTCAATGAGAACACCGATTTCGCGGTCGGGCACGACCAGACGAGTCAGCTGACCGCGGCCGATCTGACGAGCTTCCAGGCAGCGATCGATGCCGGCGCATCGTCGGTGATGGTCTCGTCGGCGGTCTACGACCAGGTCGATCCGGACAATCCGGCAGTCTTCTCGTCGGCCATCGTGACCGGGATACTGCGGGAGCGAATGGGTTTCGATGGGGTCGTGGTCTCGGACGATCTGGGTGCAGCCGTGGCTGTCGAGAACTACCCGGCCGCTGATCGCGGACTGATGTTCCTGAAGGCCGGCGGCGACATGGCAGTGGTGGCCGACGCGGTGGCCGCCCAGCAGATGGTCGACACGACGCTGTCTGCGGCCCAGGCCGATCCGAAGCTCGCCGCCCAGATCGCCACCAAGGCGGCCAGGGTGCTCGAACTCAAGTCGGATCTCGGCCTGATGAACTGCTCGGCGTGACTAACTACATGCGATGTGGCACCAATCGAGGTGCTTAATCGATTCAGCGACCGAATTCGGCTCCGATCGCATGTAGTTAGTCACGCTCGTCGCTCTCGTCGGGCCGACGAACCCCTGAATCAGCCGAACTGACCGGTGATGTAGCGCTCGGTGTCGGGCTGCGACGGGTTGGTGAAGATCTTCTCCGTGTAGTCGAACTCGATCAGCTGTCCGGGTTTACCGGTGCCCTCGATGTTGAAGAAGCCGGTCTTGTCGGAAACCCGCGATGCCTGCTGCATGTTGTGGGTCACGATGACGACGGTGAAGTTCTCCTTCAGTTCTTGGATCAGGTCCTCGATGGCCAGCGTGGAGATCGGGTCCAGGGCCGAGCAGGGTTCATCCATCAGCAGCACCTCGGGCTCGATCGCGATGGCGCGCGCAATGCACAGCCGTTGCTGCTGGCCCCCGGACAGTCCATTGCCTGGGGCATCCAGCCGGTCTTTCACCTCATTCCACAGGTTCGCGCTCCTCAGCGAGCGCTCCACCACAACGTTCTGCTGTGGCTTGGGCATCTTGCGGGCGTTCAGCTTGATGCCTGCCAGCACGTTGTCGCGGATGCTCATGGTCGGGAACGGGTTCGGCTGCTGGAAGACCATACCGACCTGCTGACGCACTCGCACCGGATCGACCTTCGGTGCGTAGATGTCTTGATCGTCGAGCAGCACCTGGCCCTCGACCCGTCCACCGGGGGTGAGTTCGAGCATCCGGTCGAGGCTACGCAGCACCGTCGATTTGCCGCAGCCGGACGGGCCGATGAATGCGGTAACCGAGCGCGGCTCGATCACCATGTTGACCCCTTTGACGGCGAGAAATGAGCCGTAGTAGATGTTGAGGTCCTTCAACTCCATGCGCTTGGCCATTAGTAGTGTCTTTCTGCTTTCTGGTCGTGGATCTCAACGATTGATCTTGGGAGCGAACTTCTTGGCGACGATCCGGCCGACGATGTTCAGGAGCATGACGATCAAGACCAGAACCAATGCCCCGGTCCAGGCGCGATCGAAGAAGGCGTCTTGGGGCTTACCTGGACGGGTGTACTCGTAGTAAACGAACACCGGCAGCGAGGTCATCGGATTCACATTGTTGGCGCCGCCGGACGGCAGCGGATTGGTCACCAGTGAATCGGTGAAGCCCATGGTCACCAGCAGCGGCGCGGTTTCGCCGATGACGCGTGCGATGGCCAAGATGACTCCCGAGACGATGCCAGAGATCGAGGTCGGCAGCACCACCTTCACGATCGTCCGCCAGCGGGTCACACCCAAGGCGTAGGACGCTTCGCGCAGCTGGTCGGGCACCAGCCGGAGGATCTCCTCGCTGCTGCGCACGACGTAGGGGATCATCAGCACCGACAAGGCCACGGCCCCCGCAAGGCCCGACTTCGATCCGGGTGAGAAGAGCACCGAGAACAAACCATAGGCGAACAGCCCGGCCACGATCGAGGGGATGCCCGTCATGACGTCGACCAGGAAGGTGATCGTCCGCTTGACCCAGCCGCGGCCGTATTCGACCAGGTAGATGGCAGTCAGCAGCCCGACCGGGACGGAGACCAAGGTGGCCAGTCCTGTGACTATCAGGGTGCCGGTGATGGCATGAGATGCACCACCGCCCGCACCGACGATATTGCGCTTCGACATCGTGAAATAGCTCCAGTCGAAGCGCGCCAGGCCTCGCGAGGTGACCTCGACCAGCAGCGAGACCAGCGGGATCAGCGCGATAATGAAGGCGCCCATGATGATGTAGCGGGCCAGTCGGTTCGCGGCCCGGCGGCGTCCCTCGACAGCGAACGAGAGCGCGTAGCTGGTGATCAGGAAGATGACTACGCCAAATACTGCGCTCCCGGCAAGGCTGAACGCACCCAGCAAGGCGAGCACGGCAGCGCTCACGCAGATGGCGACCACCAGCAGGGCGATATCGGTGTGCTTGGGAAGCTGGCCGGAGGTCAGGTGCACATGAGCCGAGCGGTAGGGCGGTGTCGTTCCCGGCTCTTGAGGGGTATTCACGTTGATGGCGCTCACTTCGGCTCCTTGCCTGCGCGCTTCCGCTCGCGGTCGGCGCGGCTGGTTTTCGGGCCGCGGGTGATCGCGCGTCCAGCCATGTTCACGGCGAAGGTGATGACGAACAGGACCAGACCGGTGGCGATCAGTTGCGGGACGGCGAAGCCGTCGGCTTCGGGGAAACTCAGCGCGATATTGGCCGCGATGGTGTTCGGATTCTGGGAGGTCAGCAGCTGGAAGCTGATGTGGCGGCCGCCCGACAGCACCATGGCGACGGCCATGGTTTCACCCAATGCGCGTCCGAGCCCCAACATCGACGCCGAGACGATACCCGACCTGCCGAACGGAAGCACCACCTGCTTGATCATCTCCCAGCGGGTCGCGCCGAGGGCCAGTGATGCCTCTTCTTGCAGTCCTGGGGTGCGCAGGAAGACCTCGCGGGCCAGCGACGTGATGATCGGCAAGATCATGATGGCCAATACCAGCGCTGCGGTCAGCATGGTACGCCCGGTGCCGGACACCGCGCCGCTGAAGACGGGGATCCAGCCCAGGTGGGCATTCAGCCACTGGTAGCTGGGCACCAGCAGAGGCGCCAGCGTGTTGATGCCCCACAGGCCGAAGACTACCGACGGCACTGCGGCGAGCAGGTCGATGACGAAGGCCACCGGTGTGCTCAGCCGTTTGGGCGCGTAATGCGAAATGTAGAGCGCGATTCCGACGGCGACCGGGACCGCGATGAGCAGCGCGAGGAAGCTCGCCCAGATCGTGCCGAAGAGATAGGGCGCGACATAGGTCCAGGTATTGCCGTAGTGCTGATACCGAGGATCCCCCAGGAATGCGGGTATGGCCTGCACGATGAGAAAGAGCGCCACCGCGGCAAGGATGACCAGGATGAGGCCGCCTGATCCGACGGAAATGCCCTTGAAGATCGAATCCCCGATGTGCCCGCGATCGGACGTGAGGGATTGTTCGGATGCCTGGTCGGTTGTCTCGACCGGCTGGGGTTCAATTGTCATGGAATCTCCGGACGCATCTTGAGAGACGACGCTCAGCCGACGACGATGCTCAGTTCCAGCCTAGGACCGGAACCGAGTATCGTCGCTCGCACTGAAAATGAGGTCAGGCGCTCACTTGATGGACGCGGCGGCCGCCTGCACGCCGGTGGCCAGGGAACCCGACAACGGCGCGTTGCCTGCCTGCGGAACGGCGGCCTGCTGACCGGCGTCCGACACAACATAGCTGATGTAGGCGTTCACCAGTTCACCGGCGGCAGCATCGTTGTACTGCTGGCAGACGATCGCGTAGGAGACCAGGACGAACGGGTAGCCCGCCGCGTTGCGGTCGAGCTCCAGGGCCCAGTCGTTGGCTTCGCGTCCGGCGACCCGGGAAGAGGCCTCGACGATCGCGGCGGCCGCATCGGCTTCGGGCCCGACGGCGGACGATGAGGCATCCGTGACGTAGGTCGCCATGGCCATGCCGGCCTCCACGCCCGACTCGTCGGCGTAACCGATGGTTCCGGAGCCGTTCCGCACCGCAGCAATGACGCCGGAGGTACCCTGCGCAGCCTCGCCGGCCAGCGACGCCGGCCAGTCACCCGACGCCTTGTCGGTCCAAACCTCTGCGGCGACCTCGGCCAGCGTGGCGGTGAAGTTCTCGGTGGTGCCCGAGTTGTCGGAGCGATGCACGGGGGTGATGGCCAGGTCGGGCAGCGTCGTGCCCGAGTTGAGCGCGGCGATCGCGGGATCGTTCCAGTTGGAGATCTCGCCGCGGAAGATCTTCGCGATCACCTCCGCGCTGAGCTGCAGATCGGAGACACCGTCGACGTTGAAGACGATGGCGATGGGAGAGACGTAGATCGGCAGGTTGAGCGGGAGCGTGCCGGCGGCGCAGTTGGCGAAGGTGCCGGTCATCTCGTCGTCGGTCAACGCCCGATCGGAGCCGGCGAATACTGCGCCGCCATCGCTGAAAGCGGTGCGTCCGGCGCCGGAGCCGTCGGGAGAGTAGTTGACGGTAACCCCTGGGTTCGCGGTCTGGAAGGCGGCCCGCCAGACCTCTTGGGCGGCCTTCGCCGAGCTCGCGCCGGTGCCCTGGAGAGTTCCGGACAGGCTGCTGCCGACACTCGTGTCAGAGGAGCTCGGGGTGGCGGTTTCGTTGGTGGCGCAAGCCGACAGCGTCAGCGCAACAGCGGCAGCTAGAGCTCCGCCCGCACGCACAGTCTTCACAATGGGTTCCCTTCGGGTTCCGAGGTTTGCTGCAAGGCCTTTGAGTGGCCTTCGTGACCGAACCTAGATGGCGCCAGTGACGAGATCGCCAGTCCACGGTGAACGGGGGGTTAACAGCAGATGTACCCTTGCTCGGCGGCGCAGCGTCACAGTCGGGGCGCGATATAGAGCGTTCGGACGGGGAGGCCACTCTGGTCGGAGTAGACGATGGCGACCTCGCCAGGACGCAATGTGCGGTCTTGGGTGACCCCGAGGGTGCCGAACATCGCGGGCAGCACCGGACGATGCCCGCAGATCGCCAGCGGACGCTTGGCCCGGCGCGACAGCTCTGTCAGTTCGGACATGGTGCGCAGCACCCCTTTGGGGCTCTCGACGGCGGATTCCTCACTCAACGCATCGAACGCGCGGATCTCGAGCCCGGCGTGTTGCGCATAGGGTGTGAGTGTCTTCATGCACCGGTTCGAACTGGAACTGGCCAGCTCGCCCACCTCGAAGGCCTGCAGTAGACCGGCCAGCGCCTTCGCCTGGCGGCGACCGCGTTCGGTCAGCCGACGGTCGGCGTCGCGTCCCTGCCATTGCTTGCGGTTCATCGCCTTGGCATGACGGACGATGAACAAGGGCTTGGTGGGCGGCTCACGCACTCCTTGGACGATCGTCTGCACATCGTCGTCATAGCTCAGTTCGCGGATGGCCTTGCTGACCGGCCACCATTCCACTTTGTCGGCTTCGTTGTCGTGGCCGGTGACCTTGTCGGTGGCCGGCTCCGCCAGCCACCACTGCACGACCTTGACATGTGAGTTGATGGGGTAGCGTGCCGTCGACAGCGGACGCAGCAGCCGGACGGTGTGCCCGGTCTCTTCGCTGACCTCACGGACCGCGGTCACCGCGAGGTACTCGTCCGGCAGCATCTTGCCCTTGGGCAGGCTCCAGTCGTTGTATGACGGGCGGTGCACCACCAGCACTTCGCGATGGTCAGCCTTACCGCGCAATACGACTGCGCCGCTCGCATTGATCACCCGCGTCATGCTTAGTGCCGCCGGGTCGAGACACGCGCGATCAGGAACTCCTGCAGGTCACGTAGCGGCGTGCCATTCTCGTCGGTGGTGACCTGCATCCAGTCCTGGTCGTGCAGCCGCCAACTGACGGTCTGATCATCGAAGGCCAGGTCGAACAGCTCGCCGATCTGGGCGATATGACCCGGGTTGGTGATAGAGACGATCGCCTCGACGCGGCGGTCCAGATTGCGGTGCATGAGATCGGAACTGCCGATACCGACCGACGGATTGCCACCGTTCTCGAACCAGAAGAGCCTCGAGTGTTCGAGGAAGCGTCCGAGGATCGAGCGCACCCGCAGGTTCTCGCTGATTCCGGGCACGCCCGGGCGCACCGCGCAGATACCCCGAACCCACATGTCGACCGGCACTCCGACGTTCGAGGCCCGGTAGAGCGCGTCGATGACGGCCTCGTCCACCACGGAGTTGACCTTGATGCGGATGCGGGCCGGCAAACCGGCACGATGGTTCGCGATTTCGTGGTCGATATTGGCGATCAGCCCGGTGCGGATGCCTGCCGGGGCGACGAGCAACCGACGGTAGTTGGTTTCGCGGGTCATACCCGACAGGTGGTTGAAGAGTCGCGCCACGTCATCGGTGATGATCGGGTTGCTGGTCAGCAGGCCCATGTCCTCATACATCCGGGCGGTCTTCGGATTGTAGTTGCCGGTGCCGATGTGCGCATAGCGGCGAAGGCCGTCCGGCTCGTCGCGCACGATGAGCATCAGCTTGGAGTGGGTCTTCAGCCCGACCATGCCGTAAACGACATGGACGCCGTACTTCTCCAGCTTGCGCGCCCAAGCGATGTTGGCTTGCTCGTCGAAACGAGCCTTGATCTCGACCAGCGCCAGCACCTGCTTGCCCGCCATAGCGGCCTCGATGAGGGCGTCGATGATGGGGGAGTCGCCGCTGGTTCGGTAGAGGGTCTGCTTGATCGCCAGCACCCGCGGATCAGATGCAGCCTGCTCGGCCAGGCGTTGCACGCTGGTCGCGAACGAGTCATAGGGATGCTGGACGAGTACGTCCTTCTTGCGCAGCGCCTTGAAGATGTCGGCCGGTTTGCTCGATTCGATGCCCATCAGCAGGTCAGGGTGGGTCTTGGGCAGGAAACCGGGGTAGCTGAGGTTCTCCCGCTCCACCCCGGTCAGCGCGAATAGTCCGGTCAGATCCAGCGGCGCCGGAAGCTTGAAGACTTCCTTCTCGGAGATATCCAGCTCGCTGGTCAGCAGGTCGAGCATCTCGTCATTGATGGTCTCCTCGACTTCCAGACGCACCGGGGATCGTCCGACCTTGCGGCTGAGCAACTCCTTCTCGAGCGCGAACAAGATGTTCTCGGCATCGTCTTCCTCGACCTCGACGTCTTCGTTGCGGGTCACCCGGAAGGTGGTGTATTGCAGCACCTGCATCCCCACGAAGACTTCGTCCAGATGCTCGATGATCAGCTTCTCGAGTGGGATGAATCGACCACCGCCGAGCGACACGAACCGCGCGAGGATGCTGGGAAGCTTGATTCGGGCGAACTGACGTCCCTCTGTGGTGGGGTGGTTCAGCAGCACTGCGAGATTGATCGACAGGCCCGAGATATAGGGGAACGGGTGCGAGGAATCGACCGCAAGCGGTGTCAGCACGGGGAAGATGCGTTCGGTGAACAGTTCGTGCATGCGCCGCTGTTCATCCGCAGTGAGTTCGGCCCAGTCGAGGAGCTTGATGCCCTCGGCTTCCAGAGCCGGACGCACGTCCTCGGCGAAGACCCGGGCCTGGTCGGCGACCAACTCGGCAGTTCGGGCGAGGATCGTGTCGTGCAGATCGCGTGGCAGTATCCCTGCCGGTGAGGGCACCGCGACGTCGGCGTCGATGCGTCGTTTGAGGCCTGCGACCCGCACCATGAAGAACTCGTCGAGGTTGGACGAGAAGATCGCCAAGAACTTCGCGCGTTCGAGCAGCGGGATGCGCGAGGCGTCCTTCGCAAGATCGAGCACCCGGTTGTTGAACGCCAGCCAGCTGAGTTCGCGGTCGGAGTAGCGACCCCCAGGAAGGTCGTCCACGACCGGGACATCTGCCTGCAGTGACATCAATCCTCCTTGCCATAGCCGTAGCAGACATCGGTGTGGGTGACCTCAAACCCTGCTGCACGGTACATCTCGACCACTCGTTTGTTGGCCGCTTCGACGTACAGATCGATGCTCGATGCGCCCCGATTGTGCATGTGAATGATACCGGCCTCCAACAGTGCTCTGCCAAGCCCGCGACCATTCACGTCCGGGCGCACGCCGATGACGTAGACCTCACCCTCGTGTCCTTCGACCTTCGTCCAGTGATAGCCCACCAACTGGCCGGAGGTGGTCTGGCGGGCGACCAGCAGGTCGGTGTCGCGGTGCCAGGGCTCGCCCATCCGGGCCTCGAAATCGGCTGCGGCCAAAGCCCCCTGTTCCGGGTGATGCGCGAAGGCCGCAGCGTTCACGGCAACCAGTTGATCGAGGTCGGCCGGCTTGAAATGGTCAATGACGAAGCCTTCCGGCATCCCGACCGCCTCGGTCAGCCCGGATCCGGCGACGTCGAGCCGCATGATCAGCAGCCCGCGCACGACCCTGAGCCCGAGAGCGGACGCGAGCCCCCGCGCTGGGGGCAGATCGCCGAACGCCCACCACAGTGCGGGGTGATCGGCGGCAATGATCCGGTTGGCCAGTGCTCGTCCGATGCCCTGCCGACGCTGGTCGGGATCGACGACGAGTTGGACGCTGCCGTCGCGCACGTCGAGCTGGGCATAGCCGGCAAGCGGGGCCGCCGGGTCGGATGAGACGGCCAGCCAATGGGCGACCTGCCCGCTGCCGCGTCCGGCCAGTGCCAGCCGCGCGGCCTCGTTGAGTGGCTGAGTCCCGTCGGCATGCATGGCCTTGGCGGCCAGTTCCGCCACCGCAGCCAAGCTGTCTTCCTGCAGGTCGCCGTGGCGGGTGATGACGGTCATAACTGCCTGTCTACCGCGAATCTGTAGCCGACGTTGCGAACCGTGCCGATGTAGGAGTCGAATTCCGCCCCGAGTTTGGCGCGCAGCCGCCGGATATGCACGTCGACGGTACGGGTGCCTCCGAAGTAGTCATAGCCCCAGACTTCGCTGAGCAACTGCTCGCGTGTCAGCACCCGGCCGGGGTGGGCCACGAGGTATTTCAGTAGCTCGAACTCGGTATAGGTGAGGTCCAGCGGCTGGCCACCCACCGTGGCGACATAGGCGTCCTCGTCGATGACCACGGGACCGGCGCTGAGCACGTTGGCAGTCGATGTGGTGGCCATCAGCAGCTTGATGCGGGCATCGTATTCGGACGGCCCGGCGTCATCGAGGATGAAGTCCTGGATATGCCAGTCGGGGGCAACCACCGATAGTCCACTCGCCGGGATCAGTAGTAACAGCGGCCACCCTGCTGTGCCGTTCACCAGTAGCTGGCAGGTGGCGCGCGCGGCTGCGAGGTCGGAACGCGCATCGACGATGAGGATCGCGGAGCTGAGGGGGAACGCGATCGCCTGATCGCCTCCGATCACCGGATGCACAGTGTGATTGAGCAGCCCGAGGGCGCTGGGGGGAGGCGTCGCACTCGCCTGGCCACTGGCCGGCGTGACGAAGACGATCTCTGCCACGCGCATCACACTCCGCCGCTTGTTCGGGGTAACTTCGTGAAGCCGAATGCTCACGCAGTCATGGAAACTCCCTCTAGGATACCGATCCCCAATCCGCGGAGTCGAGGAGGATCGTAACTGGACCGTCGTTGACAAGCTCGACTTTCATGTCAGCGCCGAAGATCCCCGTCGATACCTCTGCGCCGAGCCTGCGCAGTGCGGCACAGTAGGCGTCCACCAGTGGCTCGCTGATCGGCCCCGGAGCCGCCTTGTTCCATGAGGGTCGTCGTCCCTTACGGGTGGTCGCATAGAGCGTGAACTGGCTGACCACCAGGATTGGCGCGTTGACATCGCTGGCGGACTTCTCGTCATCGAGGATGCGCAGCCCCCAGGTTTTGTCGGCCATCTTGGCAACGATCTGCTCGTCGTCATCGTGGGTGATGCCGACCAGGGCCAACAGACCCGGACGAGCCAACTCGCCCGTCACCTGGCCGTCGACCACGACTCTTGCCGAACTCGCTCGTTGCAGTAGGACGCGCATGCCCTACGAATAGCAGGTGCTGAGCTCGGGGGGAAGCCGCAGGCGGATGTGGAGCCGGGTAGTCGTCCGGACGACCTGGTTCTGCGGACGACCTAAGCTTGCGGGGTGGCCCTGTTCACCGTGATCGTGCTCGTCGTCGTGACTGCCCTGATAGGGCTGAGCGCGCTGATCGGGCTGTGGCAGGTGCTGTGGGCTACCAGCGATAAGCAGCAGACCAGAAGCAAAGACAGGAGCAGACGTGGCCTTCGAAATTGACTCGGACCTCAACTCGGCGCTGATGCCGCTGGCGTGGCTGATCGGCAGCTGGCAGGGCAACGGGCATGGCAGCTGGCCCGGTACCGGTGATTTCGAGTTCGGCCAGCAGATCGATTTTGCGACCAACCGGGGAGACTACCTGCACTACCTTTCGCAGACCTGGACGCTGGACCCCGAGGGCCAGCCCGATGAGCCGCTGACCATGGAGAGCGGATTCTGGCGTCCGGCGGGAAGCGGTGAATTGGACGTCGTGCTGACCAACCCGGAAGGCTGGGCAGAAATCTGGGCTGGCAGTGTTCAAGGCGCCAAAATTGAGCTGACTACCGATGTCGTGGCTCGCACCACCAGCTCCGAGCTGGCCTACACCGGCGGGCACCGGCTCTACGGCAATGTCGAGGGCGACCTGCTGTGGACCTTCGACCGGGCCACCGCCGATGTCGAGTTGCAGCCCTATATGTGGGCGAGATTGGCCCGCGCATGAGTCGCATCCAGCTGGACGAGGGCCCCGACGCAGGCATGACCTGGCATTTCGGGCAGCCTCTGATAGAGCAGCGCACGATGGCCGCCGGTGCCGGAGCTGTGCTGCTGTCGAGTCGCGAGTTCTTCACCGTCACAGGCGAGCAGCGACTGAGTTGGTTGCACACGCTGACAACGCAGGCACTCGGCTCGCTGCAGCCCGGCCAGGGCGCCGACGCACTGGTGCTGTCGCCGACCGGTCAGATCGTCCACGGTTTTGGCCTGCTCGATGACGGCTCGACCGCCTGGTGTTGGACCGAGCCCGGTGGCCGGGAGTCCCTGGTGGGCTGGCTGGAGTCGATGAAGTTCTGGACGCCGGTGGAGATCGCGAGCCGCGACGATCTGCGGCTGTGGTGGCTGGGCCGCGAGGTGTCGGCTCCTGCCGAGGCGGTCGCGGCGCGTCCTGGGGCGGTCGCCGGCGGCTCGTGGGCGATCCTCCCGGGGCCGACCGATGCCATGGAAACGATCGAGGCCATGGAGACGACCGAGACGGGGCAGTGGGCGTTTGAGGCATTGCGGATCGCCGAAGGCACACCAAGAATCGGCTTGGACACCGATGCGAAGACCCTGCCGAACGAGCTGGGACTCTTCGCAACGGCCCTCGACAAAGGATGTTATCCCGGCCAGGAGACGGTCGCCCGCGTCCACACTCTCGGTCGTCCGCCTCGCCGGTTGGTGCGGTTGCTCTTCGACGGCGATCTGCCGCAGCCGGGGGCGGAGATCATACTGAACGATCGCGTGGTCGGACGCGTCGGCACCGTTGCGCAGCATTTTGAGCTTGGCCCGGTCGGGCTGGCACTGGTCAAGCGTTCGGTCCCGGTGAACGCGACGCTGGTCGTCGACGGCATCGCGGCCGCCCAGGAGGCCCTGGTCGATCCTGAGGTCGGGGAGCATTTCCGTCCGCAGCTGTGATGCATTTCCATACGTGATCGCTCACCCGGTTATGTGCATATGTGAGCATGCTAACATATGCACATGTCGACGATGGAACGTAGACTTCAGATACTGCTGGATGAGCAGCGTTATCAGCGGATCGCGGCCGAGGCAGACAGGCGCGGGGGAAGTGTTGCGTCGGTTGTGAGGGACGCCATCGATCTGGCCTTTCCTCCGAACCAGGACCTGCGGGCCATTGCTGTCCGCAAACTGCTGGCCCACGACCCGTCGAGCGAGGTCCCTGATCTTGACGACCGTGCCTGGGGAAAGACGCGGGAAGCCATGGAAGACGAATTGATTGCGCGATTTTCATGATCGCTGCCTTTGTAGACACGTCGGTCTTCTTGCATGCCGTGGGCGGGGAGCACCCAATGCGGGATTCTGCCCGCGTGCTGCTGACAAGAGTTGCCGACGATCTGGTGGTGCATATTGGTGCCGAGACGGTTCAGGAGTTCATCTTTCACCGGGTACGTGTTGGCAGGCGCGACACGGCTCTGACCATGGGGCGGGAACTCATCGAATCGGTAACCATTCACCCGTTTGACGAAAAAATTGCACGCCGCGCGGTCGAGCTGATGTCTGGCTCGCCAATAGGCGGCCGCGACGCTGTTTTGGCCGCGACGGCGCTGGACGCGGGATTTGATGCCATCGTGACCGATGATGCGCATTTTGTCAGCGTGGGCGGCCTCAGGGTTATGAATGCGGCCGATTTCTTGGCAGCGCACCCCGAAACCAGTGCGGGCCACTAGCTCCTGTGACCGCGGTCGCGCTCGGCTTGCACCTCGGGCGGGACGACGCCGTCGGCGTTGGCCGGCGTCCATGCCTCGGTGCGCAGCCATTCCGAGCCGCAGCTCAGGCAATGAAAGAGTCTGCCGCCGTCGCGGACCTCACCTGCGGCCACCCAGGTGCACTTCCGCTGGCAGGGGTTCTGGCGCAGATACGACATGAAGCAAATCTTGCCCTATCCGCGCCTGCCGAATCAGCCCTTACCGGCGGTTTAGGTTTTATTAATAACGGAATTATTGATACACACTTTGTACAACGCTGTCGCATTGGTCGTTTAATGT
>NZ_JAVTWX010000133.1:2703-27834 GCF_032229645.1 Brooklawnia sp. | reverse complement strand
GCGTCCGCCGGGCAGGCCCAGGCGCACAGCTCGCAGCCGACGCACTTCTCCAGGCCATCGGGCCAGCGGTTGAGCTGGTGACGGCCGTGGTAGCGCGGCGCAGTGATCTTCTCCTGGCCCTTCTGCGGGTAGCCCTGCGTGAAGGTCTTGCGGAACATCGTCCTGAAGGTGATGCCGAATCCTGACCAGGCGCCCATTACAGTTCAGCTCCGTTCGAGGTCCCACGCCGTGCGGACGAGGCAGTCGCCCAGTCAGGCTCGGCGGTACCTCCTGCCACTACCGCGCCTATCAGTTTCTGGCCGGGCATCGGAGGCACCGGATAGCCGCCTGCGAATGCATCGAACTCGGCGTCCAGATCGATCGGTTCCGGTTCCGGGGTGGGCGCCGGACCGCTGAACCAGACCACCGCGACGATCGCTACCAGGAAGACGATCACGCTCCCGATGAAGACCGGGCTGGCCCACCAGCCGTGCACAGAGGCACCGCGCATCAGGGCGAGCATCACGATCCAGGCGAGATTCGCCGGGATCAGCACCTTCCAGCCGAGCTTCATCATCTGGTCGTAGCGCACCCGAGGAACCGCGGCGCGCACCCAGGAGACGGTGAAGAAGATGATCTGGACCTTCAGCACGAACCACAGCAGACCGAACCAGCCCTGGTCCAAGAAGGTACCGTTCAGCGGCCACGGCGCGTGATACCCGCCGAGGAAGAGCGTCACACACACGGCCGAGACCGTCGCCACGTTGATGTATTCGGCGAGGAAGTAGAGCGCATAGCGGAAACCCGAGAAGTCGGTGATGTGACCGGAAACCAGCTCCGACTCACATTCGGGCATATCGAAGGGCTGCCGGTTCGTCTCGCCGAACATCGAGATGTAGTAGATGACGAAGCTCGGCAGCAGGAGCAGCCCGTACCAGCCGGGCAGCGGCAGGGTCGCGCCGAAGAGGCTGATCGGCTCGGTCTGGGCCGCAACGATCTGCGAGGTCGACATGGTGCCGGCGTACATGAAGACCGCGACCAACGACATGCCCATCGCGATCTCGTAACTGATCACCTGAGCGGTCGCGCGCATCGATCCGAGCAGCGAGTAGGTGCCGTTCGACGACCAGCCGGCCAGCACGAAGCCGTAGAAGCCGACGCCCGCGATCGCCATCACCATCAAGGCGGCGACCGGCAGATCGGTCAACTGCAGCCGGGTCTCGACGCCGAACATCCGAACCGGGCCGCCGAGCGGGATGACCGCCCAGGAGCTGAAGGCCGCGACTGCGGTCAGCATCGGCGCGATGTTGAAGATCAGCGCGTCGGTGCGGGCCGGGCGGAAGTCCTCCTTCATGAGCAGCTTCACACCGTCGCCCAGCGCCTGGCCGAGACCGAGCGGGCCGTTCATGATCGGGCCCTTGCGGTTCTGCATCTTGCCGAGCACCCGGCGCTCGAACCAGACGTTGAAGATCGTCCAGGTCAGCAGCAGGACGAAGACGCCCACCACCTTGATCAGGACGATCCACCACGGATCGTTGAGGAAGATAGTTTCCATGCTGGTCATGCCGCACCTCCTGCGGTCTTGACTACCGCCAGCCGCACCCGGTCGCCCGGGCGGGCATGCAGCGTACGGAGCAATTCGGCGCCCGAGTTGAGCGGCGCCCAGACCACGTCGTCCACCATCGAGGTGGTGACCTCCGCCGGCAACTCGACCGCGCCCGCCTCGGTGCTGATCGCGACCCGGTCGCCATCGGCGATGCCCAGAGCCGTCGCGGTTGCCCGCGAGATCCGGGCGCGAGCCGCCGGGGCCGCCATCCTGAGCGTCTCGGCCCCGTCCAGGCACCTGGAATCGTCGATCGCCAGATGCCATCCGGCCAGTTTGAGACCCTCACCCCCGGTCGCTCCGGACGTCTGGGCCCAGGCGGCGACGAAGGCCGGCTTGGCGCCTTCCCAGTCGCTGATCTCCTGGTGAGCGGCTCGTGCCTGTGGCGGAGTACGCATTCCCAGGTCGGCACCGAACGCATCGGCCAGCGCCGCCAGCACCCTGACGTCGGTCATCACCGACTGCGGCTTGGAGTTGATGATGTTCACCGGACGAACGCGGTGTTCCCAGTTGATGAAGGTGCCCAGCTGCTCTTCGAGCAGCGCCACCGGGAAGACCACATCGGCGACCTCGGTCAGCTGGCTGCGGCGCTGTTCCAGGCTCACGACGAAGACATCGTCACTGGCCAGCGCGGCGTAGGCCGCCTCCGGGTCGGCCATATCGGCCAGGTCGACCGCTGCGGTGACCAAGGCCTTCAGCGAGCCGGTCGCGGCGGCGGCAAGCATGCCCTCGGCGTCCAGGCCGTCGCCCTCGGGCAGATGATCGACACCCCAGGCTGCCTGTAGGTCGACCCGGGCCGACGCATCGGCGACCGGGCGTCCACCCGGCAGCAGCTGCGGCAGGCAACCGGCTTCGAGCGCAGCCAGTTCGCCGGCACGACGCGGGATCCAGGCCCAGCGCACGCCACGGGCCGCGTACTCGCGCACCTTGGCGAGCAGACCGGGCACCAGCGACGCCCGCTCCCCCACCAGCAGGATCGTGCCCTCGCCGAGATCGGAGGCGACCGATTCCAGCGCCTTGAGTTCGTCGCCGGGAGCCGCCGGCACCAAGGTGGCACCCATCTTCTTCGAGCCGTTGGTGAGGAACGGGGCGACCGCCAGCACCTTGGTGCGGTTCTTGCGGTTGGCCTTGCGCAACCTGAGGAAGACGGCCGAGGACTCCTCTTCGGGTTCGAAGCCGACCAGCACGACCGTGCCGGCGTTCTCCAGATCGGTGAAGGTGACGTCCATCGGGGCACCGGTGACCTCGGCGGCCAGGAAACCGGCCTCGTCGGCGCCGTAGGCACGCGTCCGGAAGTCAATCGAGTTGGTACCCAGCACCGTGCGCGCGAACTTCGAGTAGGCGAACGCGTTCTCCAGGGTCAACCGGCCACCGGTCAGCACACCGGTCGCCGACCCGGCGGCCTTCAGACCGGCGACCGCGGCGTCGATGGCCTCGGGCCAGCTGGCGGGCTCAAGTTTGCCACCGCGACGCACCAGCGGGTGGGTCAGCCGGTCGGCCTGGCGTCCGTAATAGAAGCCGAAGCGCCCCTTGTCGCAGTTCCACTGCTCGTTGACCTCGGGATCGTCGCCGGCCAGCCGCCGCTTCACCTGGAAGTGCCGGTGATCGGAACGCAACTCGCAACCGCTGGCGCAGTGCTCGCAGGTCGTGGTGGTCGAGACCAGGTCGAATGGCCGAGCCTGGAAGCGGTAGTCGGCGCTCGTAAGGGCACCGACCGGGCAGATCTGCACGATATTGCCCGAGAAGTAGCTCTCATACGGCCTGTTCGCGTAGATATTGATCTGGCTCAGGGCACCACGCTCCGACAGCGAGATGAAATCGTCACCCGAGATCTGCTCACCGAATCGGGTGCAGCGCTGGCAGAGCACACAACGCTCGCGGTCGATCAGGATCTGCGCCGAGATATTCACCGGCTTCGGATAGGTACGCTTACGGCCTTCGTAGCGCGACTCGCCCGGGCCATGGCTCATGGTCTGGTTCTGCAGCGGGCATTCGCCGCCCTTGTCACAGATCGGGCAGTCCAGCGGGTGGTTGATCAGCAGGAATTCCAGCATTCCCTCTTGGTGCTTGGCCACCTTCTCGTTGGTCGCCGCGGTCTGGACGACCATGTTCGGCATCACCGCGAGCGCGCATGCGGGCTGCGGTTTCATCGGACGACCATTGCCGCCATCGGGCACATCGACGATGCACTGACGGCAGGCCGCGACCGGATCGAGCAGCTCGTGATCGCAGAACCGCGGAATCTCGATGCCCAGACGCTCGGCCGCCCGGATGACCAGCGTGCCCTTCGGCACGCTCACCTGAATGCCGTCGATGGTCGCCGTCACGAGGTCGGCCTTGGCGACCTCCGCGTCAGGCTTCTTGACGTCGGTGCTCACTCGCCTGCCCCCTGCCTGACAGTGACCTTCGCGCGTTCATACGGGAAGTAGACGCTCTTCTCATAGGGGAAGAGTTCCCAGGCCGGCGTGTGATAGCCGGCCTCGAACTCTTCGCGGAAATGCTTGATGGAGCTGGTGATGTTGGCCACGAAGCCGTCCGCCAGCGTGCAGAAGCTCTTCATCGTGACGTTGTCGCACAGGTCGAGCATCTTCTCGATGTCTCCCTCGTGGCCCTTGCCCTGCTCCAGGTTGTGCAGGGTCTGCACCAGCCACCAGCTGCCCTCGCGGCAGGGCGTGCACTTGCCGCAGGACTCGTGCTTGTAGAACTCCGTCCAGCGCAGCGTGGTGCGAACCACCGAGACCGTCTCATCGAAGGTCTGCAGCGCCTTGGTGCCCAGAATCGATCCGGCCGCCGCGACGCCCTCGTAGTCGAGGTTGACGTCAAGTTGATCGGGAGTCAGGATCGGCGTGGACGAGCCGCCCGGCGTGAAGAACTTCAGCTGATGGCCGTCGCGGATACCGCCCGCCAGATCGAGCAGAGTCCGGTAGGTGGTGCCCAGCGGGGCCTCGTACTGGCCGGGACGCTTGACGTGCCCCGACACCGAGTAGATCGTCGAACCGGCGGACTTCTCGGTGCCCATCAGCTTGTACCAGTCGGCACCCTTGGCCACGATGGCCGGCACCGAGGCGATCGACTCGGCGTTGTTCACGACGGTCGGCGAGGCGTACAGGCCGGCGACGGCCGGGAACGGCGGACGCAGCCTTGGCTGGCCACGACGCCCCTCGAGCGAGTCGAGCAGTGCCGTCTCCTCGCCGCAGATATAGGCACCGGCTCCGGCATGCACCACGATGTCGAGATCGTAGTCGGTGCCGAAGATGCCCTTGCCGAGGTAACCGGCCTCGTAGGCGTCTGCAACGGCCTTCTGCAGTCGGCGGATCACGTGCAGCACCTCGCCGCGCACGTAGATGAAGGCGCGATGGGCGCGCACCGCGTAGGAGCTGATGATGACTCCCTCCACCAGGGTGTGCGGGGTTGCCATCAGCATCGGCATGTCTTTGCAGGTACCAGGCTCGGATTCATCGCAGTTGATGACCAGGTACTTGGGATTGGGGTTTGCCTGCGGGATGAAGCTCCACTTCACGCCGGTCGGGAAGCCCGCGCCGCCACGGCCACGTAGGCCCGAGTCCTTCACGAGGTTGATGATCGCATCCGGGTCCATACCGACCGACTTGCGGGCGGCCTCGTAGCCACCCTGGGCCACGTAGTTGGCGATCTTCCAGGCCCCGGGCTGATCCCAGTTGTCGGTCAGCGTCGGGGTCAAGGTGTCAACGCTCATCGGGCTCACCTCCATCGATAGCAGCAGAGGCGGGCGAGACCGGGGAGGTCCAGCCCTTTTCACGAGCGATCTGCAGGCCCGCCAGCGACGCCGGTCCCGCGGTGGGTCCTTCGTCCGCAAGCCCGTCCGGGAATCCTGCCAGCACCCGCTCGGCCTCTGCCCAGCTGGTGATGTGGGCACCGCGGGTCGAGCGGACCTCGCGTCCGGTCTGCAGGTTGTCGATCAGTGCGTCGGCCTTCTCCGGGGTCATGGAGTCCATGAACTCCCAGTTGACCATCATCACCGGCGCGAAGTCGCACGCGGCGTTGCATTCCAGACGCTCGAGGCTGAACACGCCGTCGGCCGTGGTTTCGCCCTCGTCGATGCCCAGCTTGGCTTTCATCTGGTCCAGGAGCACGTCACCGCCCATCACCGCGCAGACCGTCGTGGTGCACACACCGATGTGGTGCTTGCCGGCCGGGCGTCGCTTGTACATGGTGTAGAAGGTGGCCACCCCGTTGACCTGAGCGGTGGAGATGCCGAGCAGATCGGCGCAGATCTTCACGCCGGCGTCGCTGATGCGTCCATCGACCGATTGCACCAGGTGCAGCATCGGAAGCAGGGCCGAGCGAGGCTCGGGATAACGCGCCATGATCTCACGCATCTCCGCGATGGTCTGGTCGCCGATACTGGTCTGATCGTCGTGGGTGTCGATGCCCGTGGCATCGTCGAAAGCCGCGACGAACTCGTGCCCGCTCATCGAGTCTCACTCCTTAGAGGTTGCGCCCATGGGTTTGGCCGTAGTGCCGCGGACCACGCCTGGTCTGCGTGGTGGCCGGCCAAGAAGATTCCCGTCATCGGTCGACGCCCCCCATCACCGGATCGATGCTGGCCAGCGCCATCAGCAGGTCGGACAGCATCGCCCCTTCCGACATGATCGGCAGAGCCTGAACGTGGTTGAAGCCTGGATCGCGCATGTGCGCACGGTAGGGCCGGGTGCCGCCGTCGGACACCAAGTCGACACCCAGCTCGCCGGCGGGACCCTCGATGGCCACATAGACCTGGCCGGCCGGGACCTTGAAGCCTTCGGTCACCTTCTTGAAGTGGTGGATCAGGGCCTCCATGGACTCGCCCATGATGTGCTTGATGTGCTCATTCGAGTTGCCCTGGCCGTCGGCGCCAACCGTCAACTCGCTCGGCCATTCGAGCGCAGGATCCTGCACCCGGTAGGGCTCGCCTTGACTTTCGGCAAGTTCATCGCGGACCTGCTCCAGAATGCGCAGAGACTGCATCATCTCATCGCAGCGGATCTTGAAGCGTCCGTAGGCGTCGCAACTGGTCTCGGTGCAGACGTCGAAGTCATAGTGGTCGTAGCCCAGGTACGGCTGGGTCTTGCGCAGATCCCAGGGGTAGCCGGTCGAACGCAGCACCGGTCCGGTCATGCCGAACATCATGCAGGTGCTCAGATCCATCACCCCGATGTGCTGGGTGCGGGCCTTGAAGATCGGGTTGTCGAGCATGAAGGCCGCGATCTCGGGCACGTTGATCTTCAGCTGCTTGATCAGCTCGTCCAGCAGGTCGATGCCGTCGTCGGGCATGTCGTTCTGCACGCCACCCGGGCGGATGTAGGCGTTGTTCATCCGCAAGCCGGTGAGGGCCTCGGTGAACTCCAGCGTGCGTTCCCGTTCGCGCAAGCCGACTTCCTGAGGCGAGGTGGCACCGA
The DNA here is from genome assembly GCF_032229645.1 of Brooklawnia sp. Classification (NCBI taxonomy): domain Bacteria; kingdom Bacillati; phylum Actinomycetota; class Actinomycetes; order Propionibacteriales; family Propionibacteriaceae; genus Brooklawnia; species Brooklawnia sp. The sequence goes on along the minus strand of NZ_JAVTWX010000133.1, from coordinate 20,835 downwards.
GCTCCAGGCAGTTGGCGCCCACTGCGGTGAGGTGGGAGGCGATCCGGTTGGTCTCCATCGCGAGCACCCGCAGCTGATTGCCGCGCCGCGGGATCTCGTCGGTGATGTCGAGCAGCTTGTCGACGGCCATCGAATAGGCGGCCTCGTTGTGGATGCCCGCCACATAGTTCATCCGGGTGAAGAAGGTGGAGCCTTGCGTCCAGGTGCGGTACTCGGAATTCTTCTCGATGCCGGTGTGCAAGAAGCCGATGCCCGGACGACAACTCATGACGTTCTCGCCGTCCATCTCCAGCACCAGACGCATCACGCCGTGGGTGGAGGGGTGCTGCGGGCCGAGGTTGACGACGATGATCTCGTCTGCGCGCTCGCGCTGCGATTCGATGATCTGGTCCCAGTCGGCGCCAGAGGAGAGGTATGCCTGATCGGCGATCGGCTCGCCCGGTACCGCGAAGACATCCTCGGAACCGGGAACACCCGCGCTGCGTCTGGTCTGCTCGCTCATGCCTGGTAGCTCCTGCGCTCGTCGGGGGGCGGCACGACCGCTCCCTTGTATTCGACCGGAATACCGCCCAAAGGGTAATCCTTGCGTTGCGGATGACCGACCCAGTCGTCGGGCATCAGGATGCGGGTGAGCGCGGGGTGGCCGTCGTAGACGATGCCGAACATGTCCCAGGTTTCGCGTTCGTGGAAGTTCACCATCGGATACACCGAAGCCACGCTGGGAATGTGGGCATCACCGTCGGGACAGGTCACTTCGAGTCGGATGCGACGGTTGTGGGTGTAGCTGAGCAGTTCGTAGATCGAGTGCAGCTCCTCGCCGGCCATATCCGGATAGTGCACCCCGGAGACGCTCATACACACCTCGAAGCGCAACGCCGGATCGTCGCGCAGCACCTTGACCACCTCGAGCAGCTTCGAACGCGGGACGACGAAGGTGATCTCACCACGCCAGACCATCACCCTGGACGCGAAGTGCGGCACCAGTTCGGCAATCCGATCGGCGACGTCATCGAACCAGCCACCGAACGGCGGAGTCGTGTTGCCCCCGAGTTCGACGACCCTGGTCATGCCCGAGAAGCCGCTGGTGTCGCCCGACCCGGAGCCGGATCCCCACATACCCTTGCGGACAGTGATGACCGGACCCTCGGTCGGCGCCTGCGGCACCAGCACCTGGTCGAGATGAGCATGCGGGCCGCTGGCCAATTCGCTGGCCGAACCCGTTCCCTCGGCTACGAGTTCACCCTTGGTGACCTCCTCGGGCCCGGCCACCGGGTTGTCCGCGGTGCCGACGACCTTCGGATCACTGGCCTCGGGCCTCTTCTCGCTCATCGCATGAGCCCCTTCTGCTCGAGCAGTGACGGTGCTTCGAGAGCCGCGGCTTCCTTCTCGGCGATCGCCTTGTCGCGATTGGCGCCGATCGGGGCCCACTGCACTTCCTTGGCACGCAGCTTGAAGATTGCGTCGATCAACATGTCCGGACGCGGCGGGCAGCCCGGGATGTACATGTCGACCGGGACGATGTGGTCGACGCCCTGAACCAGGGCGTAGTTGTTGAACATGCCACCGGTGGACGCACAGACGCCCATCGAGATGCACCACTTGGGGCCTGGCATCTGATCCCAGAGCTGGCGGACGACCGGGGCCATCTTCTGGCTCACCCGGCCGGAGACGATCATCAGGTCGGCCTGACGCGGTGAGGCGCGGAAGACTTCCTGCCCCCAACGGCCGCCGTCGTGACGCGGGCCACCGAACTGCATCATCTCGATGGCGCAGCACGCCAGGCCCATCGTCAGTGGCCAGAAGGATGCCTTGCGCGTCCATCCGGCGATCGCTTCTACGGTGGTGAGCAGGACGCCCGACGGAACGTGATCTTCGATACCCATGAGGTCTTCCCTTCCGCTTTCAGTCCCAGTCCAGGCCACCACGACGCAGGTCGTAGTAGTAGGCGACGAACACGGTGATGATGAACAAGATCATCGCCACGACCGCGAGGGTGTCCAATCCGCTAAAAGCGACCGCCCACGGATAAAGGAATACGATCTCAATGTCGAACATAATAAACAACATTGCTGTTACGTAATACTTCACCGAGAAACGGCCGCCATTTGATGGCTGAGGAGTCGCCTGAAGTCCGCACTCGAAGGAGTCGTACTTCGTGCGGTTGTATCTGGCGGGCCCGATCACCGTGCTCAGCGGAATCGCCGCGAGCACGAACACCGTAGCCAGAACCACCATCCCGGCAATGGGAATATAGGGGTTCATGTCTGCTCCGCCCTTCCTTCTACTGGATTTCTTCCGGTTCAGCCATCAATGGTGATCATGAACCATTCTGTCCTATCACGTTCTGCACGTCACGTCGAAGGGGCCATCCTGGACAGCAGTGTGATCACGCGATCATTCAGGTCGGCGGCGGGCTCATCGGTCAAATGCGCCAGGAGTTTGTGCACCAGTTGCATCAGACGCCTGCGGGGCAGGCCGTAGGTCACGCATAGATGCATGATCTCGGGTCGTCCGATGAGCTGGACGAAGATGGTGCCCAGCCGGTAGTACCCGCCCCAGGCCTGCTTCACCTGGTTGCTGTACGACTGGAAGGCCAGTTCGGCGCCCGGGGTGCCGAAGCCGCGAGCATGGGCGTCCACGATCGCACGGGCGGCCATCTCGGCCGACTCCATCGCATACGAGATGCCCTCGCCGTTGAACGGGTTGACCATGCCCGCCGAGTCGCCCACCAGCATCAGACCGTCGCGGTAGAGATCCTTGCGGTTGATCGCCATCGGCAGTGCGGCGCCGCGAATCGGCTCCAACCTGTTGGCCTCGCGGAAACCCCATTCTTCCGGGGTGTTGTCGAGCCAGGTGCGCATCAGCTGCCGGTAGTCGGTTTTACCGAACGCCTTGCTCGAGTCAAGCATCCCCAGCCCGACGTTGGCGACGCCGTCACCAAGCCCGAATACCCAGCCGTAGCCGGGCAGCAGGTTCGACTCGCCAGGTAGGCCGTCCCAGAGCTCGAGGTAGCTCTCGATCCAATCCATGCTGCCCTTGGGACTGGTGTAGTAGCTGCGCACCGCCACACCCATCGGCCGTTTCACCAGGCGCGGGCGTCCGGATGCTTCGGCCAGCCGTGACGAGACACCATCGCAGGCGACCACGATCGGAGCGCGGTACTCGCGGCCCTGGGCATCGGTGACGCCCAGTACGCGTCCGCTGCGATCATCGACGATCGGCGCGGCGACCCGTACCCCGGTGTGCAGTCGGGCACCTGCCTGCACCGCTACACCGGCCAGCAGATCATCGAAGACCGAACGCGGGCAGACCAACCCGAAGTCGGGGAAGGCCGTCAGCTGCGGCCATGGCATCTCGAACGGTTCGACGCGTCCGCCGTAGATGCGTAGTCCCTTGTTGCGCACCCAGCCGGACGACGGGCTGATGTCGACGCCCAGCCGGCCCAGCATGCGCACGGTGCGTGGCGTCAGCCCGTCACCGCAGACCTTGTCCCTGGGGAAGCCGGACTTCTCCAAGAGCAGCACGTCAAGACCCTGGCGGGCCAGGAATGCCGCCACTGACGAACCACCCGGCCCGGCGCCGACCACCACGACATCCGCGTCCTGGGTGGCTTGTGGATCGGTAACCGCTATCGCCGACGCTCGTGGTCCAGCGATCTGGGAGCCACGGGAAGCTTCCGGCATAACACACCTCCTCGACCTGTGACTTGCTCGGGCAGTCTAGCCCGCGCCCCGGTTTGTACCTAAACCCAAATCCACCGGATTGCGGCTCAAGAGTTGTGCCCACGATAAGGCCGACCGAGTCACCCAGTCCCGCTCGTCATCGGGTAGCCTCTACTGGTGATCGTTAACCCAGGATCATCTCGTTTGCACGCATCCACGCTGTGGATCGACGACCCTGGACCTCTCGCGGACTTTTTGTGCGCCGAAGACGCCTGCTTCCTGCGCGGCTCCGAAGGCTTCGTCGCGCTCGGCGAGGTTGCGCGCTACGAGGGCAATTCGATGCTCGAGGCAGACACCTGGTGGCGCCAGACCGTCGCCCAGATCGAGAACGAATCCGAGATGCCCGGCAGCTTCGGCACCGGGCCGCTCGCCTACGGGACGTTCTGCTTCGACCCCCAACACACCGAGTACTCCTCGGTACTGATCGTGCCTGAGATCATCGTCGGACGCCGGAACGGCAACAGCTGGCTCACCCAGATCGGCTACGACCGGGTTAGCCCGCAGCTGCCACCGCGTCACGACAGGCCCCGCGCTCCGGTCGATCTGCAGTTCGGGCCGGGCAACATCTCGGAGAGCGAATGGATGAGCGTGGTTCGCGGGATGACCGCGCGCATCCGGCACGGCGAAGCCGACAAGGTCGTGCTGGCACGCGATCTGGAGGCCCGTGCCGACCAGCCCATCGATCCACGCTGGCCACTGCGCCAATTGCTCGCCAGTTACGGCGCGTGCTGGAACTACCTGATTGACGGGCTGGTCGGCTCCACGCCCGAGGTGCTGGTACGCCGAGAATACGGACTGACGTACTCGCGAGTGCTGGCCGGCACCGTTCCCCGGGTCGAGGGTGTGGACGACGCCCAGCGCGCCGCCCAGCTGATCTCCTCGGTCAAGGATCTCGATGAGCATTACTTCGCGGTGAACTCGGTCGTCGAGTCGCTGCGGCCGTATCTGCGCGCCATGCACGTGCCCGAGGCACCGTTCGTGCTGAGTCTGCCGAACGTGCTGCATCTGGCCACCGACATCTGCGGGGTTTCAGAGCCCGGCCTGAGCACCTTGGCCCTGGCCGCTGCCGCACATCCCTCGGCTGCGGTCTGCGGATCGCCGACCGAAGTGGCAAGGCAACTCATCGCCGACCACGAGCAGCTAGACCGTGGCCGTTTCGCGGGACCGGTCGGGTGGATGGATGCTCAGGGCGATGGCGAATGGGCGATCGCCCTGCGCTGTGCGCAGCTCAATGGGTCAGATCCCAGCCGGATGCGCCTCTATGCCGGTGGCGGAATCGTGGCCGCCTCCGATGCGCACGCCGAACTCGTCGAGACCGACGCCAAGTTCGCTCCGATGAAGGCAGCCCTGCGGGGGAAATCGTAGTCTTCCTCCTCGACCCAGTCCCTGATCGGGAATAACGGGCCCTGCACGGCGTTGAGATGCATGCACACGCATACATTTTTCGAAGGGAATGCCATGCAGTTCGGGATCATGTCGGTCAGTGACATCACGCGCGATCCAGTTTCCGGCACGACACCGAGCGAAGCCGAGCGCATCAAGGGCATCATCCAGATCGCCCAGAAGACCGAAGAGGTCGGGATGGACGTCTTCGCTATCGGCGAGCACCACAACCCACCGTTCTTCTCGTCGTCCCCCACCACATTGCTGGCCGCAATCGCCGCGACCACCAAGACCTTGATCGTGTCGACTTCCACGACCCTGATCACCACGAACGATCCGGTACGGATCGCCGAAGAATACGCGATGCTGCAGCACGTATCGGGGGGCCGGATGGATCTGATGCTCGGACGCGGCAATACCGCACCGGTCTACCCCTGGTTCGGCGCCGACATCCGCAAGGGTCTGCCGCTGGCATTGGAGAACTTCAACCTGCTGCACCGGCTGTGGCGCGAGGATGTCGTCGACTGGGAGGGTGAGTTCCGCACCCCGCTGCAGGGCTTCACCTCGACCCCGCGTCCGCTCGACGATGTACCGCCTTTCGTCTGGCATGGCTCGATCCGCACCCCCGAGATCGCCGAACAGGCCGCCTACTACGGCAACGGCTTCTTCGCGAACCACATCTTCTGGCCGACCGAGCACTCCAAGCGGCTGATCGACTTCTACCGCAAGCGTTTCGAGCATTACGGTCACGGGACGCGCAGACAGGCGATCGTCGGGTTGGGCGGCCAGGCCTATATCGCGAAGAAGTCCCAGGACGCCGTCAGCCAATTCCGGCCCTACTTCGACGAGGCCCCGGTCTATGGCCACGGGCCCTCGCTTGAGGAGTTCACCCAGATGACGCCGCTGAGCGTGGGCAGCCCGGCCGAGGTGATCGAGAAGACTCTGAGCTTCCACGACTCCTTCGGCGACTATCAACGCCAGCTGTTCTTGATGGACCATGCGGGGCTGCCGCTGAAGACCGTGCTCGATCAACTCGATCTGCTCGGCGAAGAGGTCATCCCGGTGATCCGCAAGGAACTGGAGTCCCGCAAGGACCCCGACTCGGCCGCTGCGCCCACCCACGAATCGCTGGTGAGGGCGAAGTATGGTGACCTGCCCGCCCGGCAGCCGCGTCCGAACGCCAATCGCGGAGACAACGTCACTGGCGGTTCGCCCTATCAAGACTCCGAATCCGACCGGGTGTCCTACCCCGATCTGTTCTGAGTGATCGCTGATGAACCGGTCCGACCAGCAGCTGGCCAACGACGCGTGGGAATCTCTGCTCACCGCCCATGCGGAGATGATGCGAGAACTCGTTGCCGACGAAATCTGGGACGAATTGACGATGCGCGAATACGACGTCATCTACACGCTGTCGAAGTGCGAACGTCCACAACGCCTCGCCGACCTGAACCGGCACGTGCTGCTCAGTCAACCGGCCTTGTCCCGGTTGGTCGAGCGGCTGATCGGCCGCGGACTCATCGTCCGTCAGCGTGATCCCTCAGACGGACGCTCGGTGCAGTTGACGCTCACCGAGTCCGGACGCGCAGCTCAGCACCGAATCGGTATCAAGCACGCCGCCACGGTAGCTCAGTTGGTCGCCGGGAGTTTGACGCCGGACGAGCAGCGCGAACTGGAGCGACTGTGCGCGGCATTGGCCACAGCCTCCACCAAGAGGCACCACACGAATAGCAGACAGGATCCCCATGACTGAACCCACTGTGTATCGCCTTGCCGTGGTCAGCGGCGGCACCAGCGACCCGTCGTCCACCCGGATGCTGGCCGACCGCATCACCGCACGCATCGACGAACAGGCCGGCCGCGCCGGCGCGCGGCTGAGGGCCGAAGTCATCGATCTGCGTGCCCTGGCCACCGAGGTCACGACTGCCATCACCTCGGGTCTGTTCGGCCCGGGACTGACTCGCGCGGTCGAGGTGCTGGGGGCCGCCGACGGGCTGGTCGTCAGCACGCCGGTCTACAAGGCCGGCGCCAGTGGCCTGTTCACTTCGTTCTTCCAGGTGCTCGACGACGACCTGCTGATCGGTAAGCCGGTCGTGCTGGCCGCAACCGCAGGGTCGGCTCGCCACGCGCTGGTGATCGATGACCAGCTGCGCGCCCTGTTCGCCTACCTGCGCACGCTGCCGGTGCCGACCTCCGTCTTCGCCGCCAGCGAGGACTGGAACTCCACTCAACTCGGCTCGCACATCGATCGGGCGGCCGTCGAAGTCCTCATGCTCATGCAAAGCGGATTCTCGCGCAAGATCAAGGACGAGTCCTGGCACAACTATCAGCACGGCTTTGGCAGTGCCGGCGGCACCGAGCTAGACATCGACCTGAACACCGATCTGATGCGGCTCGCTACCGGCGGGTCGGCCGGTAGCCGCGGTTAGCCACCGTCTGCGGGCTCACCCGGGATCAGCCTCCGAGGACCCCGTTCAGCGCTTAGCCGTCCGGGTGTAGCTGACCTTCTCCCGCTGGCCACCGGACGAGCTGCCGTCGCGGGCAGTAGCCAGCTGGCGCTGCGCCTCCGCGTTCTGCTCCATCAGGTCCTGGGTGTTGATTCCGCCCGAGCGCAGCACCAGATAGCAGACGACCGCGATCACGATCGAGATCCACGGGCTCCAGCCGACCAGCACCGGCAAAGTGATCAGCGCGATCACATCGAAGCCACGCATCAGGTTGAACATCAGGCCTGGCGGCATCGCACCGAAGCCGGTCGCGACCATCGGGCTCGAGTAGTCGGCCGACTTGGCCGTCACCCAGCGCATCGCGGCGATGTAGCCGGCGATCGCGGTGATGAGGCCCTTCATCATGCCCTCACCCAGCGCCGTCGGCGTCACCGCGTCCGGCCCGATCAGCACGAACGCCGGGCCAGCCGCGATCGCCCAGAGGATCGCCAGCCCCGCGGGGACCATCGTCATCGCACCGTTCAATTCCGAGGTCGACATCGGGAACGCCCGAGCCAGACCCCGGGTGCGGGTCAACACTCGCAACGAGTCGAAGAACGGCACCATCACGACCATCAGCACGATCGCCGACACCGCCGGGGTGAGGTTACCCAGCCCGAGCGACAGCAGCGCATAGGGAACCACGGCGCTGATCAGCAGGACGAGCACATTGCGCGGATTCCGCGCCACGCGCTCGATCTCGCGCCAGATCAGGGCATTGCGGCCAGAGGATCGCCCCTTGGCCGGGTTGACATGTCCCCTGGACAGCCAGCGACGGTTCACCACGATGTCGCGCATCAGCCCGAAGTCGAGAGCGAACATCGCACCCTGCATGCCCGAGAGCAGGTCGCCGCCGGAGACCAGGCGGGCCCGCCGCACGTTGTGCAGGCTGCGGCGGGCGAACACGGAGAAGACGATTGCCAGCACGCCGGCCATTGCGAGCACCACGATGCCGAACTCTTCGGTGTGCCCGGGATCGATCGGAAGGCTGATCCAGTCGGAGGCGACCGCGATCATCGCGAGCAGCACTGCGGTCGCTACGACCGCGATCAGTGCCTGTACAACGGCCAGCACGGTCGTCCGCTCGGCGGCCTGCTCGATAGCGGCCAACGCCACCACGGCAGCGGCCGCAAGGCCCACCGCGGCGGCCCAGGTGGCGATGGATGCCCAACTGAGGCCCGTCATCATGGTGATTCCGCCGCCGAGCAGGACGCCGATCAGACCGGCTCCGATCACCACCGCCCATAGCCGCCGCTTGAGCAGCCGGCTGCGCCGCACGGGCGCGTCCAGTAGCCAGAACCCCTCGGCTGCCGAGGCGATGACCGGTCCGAAGATCCGGGAGACGCTGACACCGGCGACGACCAGCGCCGAGAGCACCAGCCACGGCAGCAGCCCGCGCGCTGTCAGGCAGCCCGATGTGCTGCAGCCCGCCGCAGATTGCTGAACCGACATGATGCCGCTCACGATCATCGCGACGATGACCACCAGCGAGAAGATCATCACGTACCCGTCGGTGATCATGTCCCAGATGGTGCGGGTGGCCCTGCCCTTGCGCCAGTCCTTCATCAGCAGCTTGAGCTGCCGCTCGTCGGCTATCCCGGCGTCGAACTCCTCGACATCGCAGAAAGGCGTGTCGCGCTCGTAAGCCACCGCTTCGGGGGCCGATACCGGCGCGGCAACGGCTTCTGGGCTGGGCTGTTGCTCTTTCGGCTTCGATTGACGCCGATTCCTCTTACTCGTGCGACTCACAACTCGTACTCCGGTTCGGCCTTCGATTCGCTGACGTCGGCAGCACCGCCGAGCCGCACTATCCGGGCGCCCAGAGCGTTCACAAGCGTCGGCTCATGGCTGGCCATGACGATCGCCAGGCCCTTGTTCATCTCGTGCTTCAGGCGCGCGCCGAGCCACGCGATACCCTCGACATCCAGGCGCTGCTCGGGTTCGTCCATCACCAGCAGCTTGCGCGGCCGCACCAACGCGGTCGCCAGCGCGAGCCGCCGCCGTTGGCCGCTCGACAACGTACCGGGCAACTGGGATGACTGCGGCACGAGCTGTACCTCGTCGAGTACCTCGTCCACCAGGGAGTCCGGGTCGGCCAGGCCATGCGCCCGCGCGAGCAGATCGAGATGCTCGACGACCGACAGGTCGGGGAAGAAGTCGAGGTCGTCCACGACGGTGGCGACATCGCGCCGGAAAGCCGGATCGGTCTCGCTGACCTTGCGTCCGAACGCCTCCACGCGTCCGTCACTGGGCCGGTCGGCGCCGATGATGCACCGCAACACGGTGGACTTGCCGGAGCCGTTGCGTCCGGTCAATGCCACGGCCTCACCCGAGCTCACGTTGAGGTTGAACCGATCGACGATCACATGATCGCCATATTTCTTGGTTAGGTCGGTCACCTTGAGGACCGTCTCGCGCTTGGCCATGGCCTCCATTGTGACCTCGTCGTCCAACCCGCTTCGCACCAGGGCTATTGCTGGACGCCCGATGAGGATTCGGCGAGCATAGGACCCTCAAGAGAAGAAGCAGGACCTGGCATCTCGGAGCGTGGTGGCGATGGATTATTTGGGAGGGAAACCCATCTATCAAGATGCCAGGCCCTGCTTGAAGCCCCTCAGCGCGACCGTGGATTCGCGAAGGAGGCGGAAGGGAACGATAGACAAGCAGGCGGCGTGCTAGCACGAAGGACGCTAGTGGGACTACGCATCTTGATGCCTCTCGGTTCCCGAGCCTTGCGCAGCATTGCGTTGCGGGGAGCCTGAGGAGAGGCTTACCCAGTCTCGCATTGCCGCGACGAGACGGTTGTGTTTCTTAGCTCCACGCTTCGGTCCGGCTCCTGATCTTTCGATCAGTAACGGTTGCGGGTCAGCCCGGGATTTTCGCCCGGTTCTCCACGCGGATTGTGGCCAGCATAGCAGCCCATTGCCGTCCCCGCCGCTCAGGCGTCCGCGCCGCTCGCACAGCGAGGCTGAGATCACCCGCGCGCCGGCGCGTCCGACTGTGGCAAGGTAGGGGGGTGCCAAAGCGAGCGGATCTCGATAAGCAGCCCGGCGACGTAGCCGGCATGTTCGACGACGTTGCACGCCGTTACGACCTGATGAACGACCTGATGACCTTCGGCCAGGTCAGATTCTGGCGCAAGGCCGTGATCGACGCCATCGCACCCAAGCCGGGCGAACGCATCCTCGACCTGGCCGCGGGCACCGGAACATCGTCCGAGCCGCTGGCCAAGGCCGGCGCCATCGCCTTCCCGACCGATCTTTCGCTGGGCATGCTCAGCGAGGGACGCCGCCGCTTTCCCGATCTGCGGTTCGCGGCGGGCGATGCACTGGCGTTGCCGTTCGCCGACGACAGCTTCGATGCAGTCACCATCAGCTACGGACTACGCAACGTGCAAGACACCCGCGCCGGGCTTGCCGAACTCTTGCGTGTCACCAAACCGGGCGGACGAATCGTGGTCTGCGAATTCAGCACCCCGGTCTGGACGCCGTTCCGCGCGACCTACCGCTGGTACATGCACCATGTCATGCCCCGCTTCCGTGCGGTCTCGTCGAACGCGCCGGCCTATGACTACCTGGTCGAGTCGATCCTGGCCTGGCCCGGCCAGCAGGAGCTGGCAGACATGATGTGGCAGACAGGCTGGCAGCGGGTTCAATGGAAGAACCTGACCGGTGGCATCGTCGCCATGCATCGCGGCTGGGCGAAGTGAGCCTGCCGGACGATCCGGTTCTGCTCGACTCATATGCGGCCATCCGCTGCCCGGTGAAGGTGCAGAACCATTTCGATACATCGGTTTCGCTGCCCGACCGCAGCGCGCTGGCGGCGGTGCGCGCCAGCAGTGAGGCGCAAGCCGAACGTTTCAACAGCCGGGAGATCATCGACCAGGCCCTCGACCGGCTCGCCGCGATCGATGGTGCACTCGACCTGCGACTGCTCGCCGCGGAAGACCTGCCGGTCATCCAGGACGCCACCCGCGACGCGGTGGCCCGCGGCGTACCGCTGATCATCGCCCCGAAACTTCCCATCGACTACGAGGGACACCGTATCGGTAGCCCGTCGGTGCTGCTGCGCGGTGACGACCACAGCGATTCGGTGCCCGGCTATCTGCCCGTCCAGGTGAAGGCCAAGCGCATGCTGGAGCGCCATAGCCGACCCCATCAGCTGTCCTGCAGCCCGTTGTCCCGGCCGTGGCCCGGTGCCCGGATCGACATGGCCGACGCCCGGCTGCGCACCGGACGCGAGAACGACCAACTCCAGCTGGCGCATTTCTGGCGGCTTCTGGAAGCGGCCGGCTGGCAATCGGCGGGGGAGCCGACGGCGGGCATCATCGGCACCGACTCGGTGCGCCGCACCTTCTTCACCGAGGGCGAGCGAGCCGGCGAGCCCGCGTTGGGCCTGTCGAGCGGACCCGGTTCGTCGGGCCTCCGAGCGGTCGCCTGGGTCGAGCTAACCCGCAAGCAGATCCGCACCTTCTCGCGGACCTCGGACTCCGGGTGGAGGCTGCGTTCCCCGCTTGAGCGCTACGACCATGAGCACGGGTTCCGGGTCAACTTGGCCAGGGCCGCCCGCGAGCGCGCGCGCGGCCAATCGAATGTCGGGCCGATGGTCAAGCCGATCGTCGTCCGCGAGTGCAGCTCATGCCAGTGGTGGGGGGTCTGCGCCCCGATCATGGGCACCGATGATCTGTCGGTGCGCATCGACAAGTCCCCGCTCGACGTGCGCGAGGTGAGCGTGCTGCGCAGCCTGGGCATCCAGAGCGTCCACGACCTGGCGACCACCGACCTGGAGGCACTGCTGCCCCGCTATCTGCCGGAGGTACGGCACCGCGATCATGCGGACCAGCGGATCGCGCTGGCCGCCCGCCGGGCGCGGATGATCTCCCGGGGAGTCGACCTGGAGCGCACAACTCGAGGAGCGATCGGGCTGCCATCGTCCGGGATCGAGATCGATTGGGATATCGAGACCTCGGCGGACGACCGGATCTATCTCTGGGGCTTCTGGGTGGCGCCCGCCGGTGACTGGCACGCGGGTCGCTACCAGTGGTTCGGAGAGTTCTGCGACCTGGACGCCGCTGGCGAGATCGAACTGGCCACCCGCGCGATGAGTTGGCTGACGTCGATGCTGACCGACGATCCGGCGACCCGGGTCTATCACTACTCGGATTACGAGATGGTGCATCTTCACAAACTTGTCCAGGCCTCCGGGAAACAGGCGTTGCGACAGGCCTCCGACCTACTGCGCGGCGCTCACGTCGATCTGTTCAGCATCGTCAAGAAGCATTTCTTCGGCCTGCATGGGCTCGGCCTGAAGAAGGTCGCCACGTCGGGAGCGGGTTTCAGCTGGCGGGACGATTCGCCTGGCGGGCTCAATTCGCAGAGCTGGTTCGCCGAGGCGGCGCACGGGGCGGACACTCGGAGCCGCGAGGACGCCCGGCAGCGGGTCCTCGACTACAACGAGGACGACGTGCGCGCGACGGCGGCGCTGCGCGCCTGGCTACGCACCCAGCACGGCAACCAGGACTTCGATACCGCGCACCGGCCGGCCGAGATGGTCGACTAGCTGCCCGAGATTGGAGATGCGGTGGGTGGGCCAACCGTATCCGGCAGCGATACCGGCCAGATCGCGTCCGTGCGGCATCGCGAAGAGCTGCTCATAGCCGGGCGAACCGGCTACCTCGAGCGTCGAGAAGATGCTGCCGCCGTTGTCGTCGGCGACCACGATGCGTAGGTCGGGTACCGGCTGACCGACGGGCAGATGCAGCGAGCCGGCATCGTGCAAGAAACCCAGATCGCCGATCAGCACGGTGGTGGGACGGCCGGTTCCCAACGCGATGCCGCTGGCGGTCGAGATCACTCCGTCGATGCCTGCCAGCCCCCGGTTCGCCCAGCAGATCGTCCGCGGTCGCTCGGCTGACTGCGCGGTGGCCGCCGGCGAATCGGCAATAGCAGACAGGTCGGCGTTGCGAATCAGGTTGGAGGCGCCGAAGACCAGGTTCTGCGGGCATGAGGCGAGCACCGCATCGGCGACCGTCTGCCCGCTCAACACCGCGGCGGACGAGGCCGCCGGCATCTCGCCCCAGGGTGCCGACTCGTCCGGCTGACGATCTGCCAGCAGCCACTCGTCCAGCCAGCCGGACTCGTCCGCGGACAGTTGGACATCGTCGCAAACCTGGGTGGCGCTCCAACCAGGATCGGGCCAGCTTGCGCGGTCGCTGACCACGATGAGCTCGATGTCGTCCCTGGCCATCAACCGGGATACCGGCCTCGACAAGGTCGGATGACCGTAGACCACGACCCGTTCGATACGCTCGCCCAGCGCGGAGTCGAGCAACAGCCGGTAGCGGGCGATCGCGCAGCCGCCGGCCCGGGCGTTGCTGGACGGCTCGGCGAGCAGCGGCACCCGGGCCGATTCGGCGACGGCGCGGGCGCGTTGCCCGACCTGAGCCGGTGCGTCCCCGGCCAGGATCACCGTTCTCGGACCGGCCGGGAGCCGGACCGCCTCGGACGGACGCGAGCGGGCGATGGTCACCGGCCGGCGTGCTGCCCGTTCGTCCTCGATGGCTTGGCCATCTGCGGCATCTCGTCCATCCGAAGCATCCTTGCCAGTCAAAGCATCTCGGCCAGCCACAGCATCTCGGCCAGCCACAGCATCGGCGATGAATGGCTCGGTGAACGCGGCGTTGATGTGTACCGGACCCGGCTCCCGGGTACGCAGGCCGAGCCCGGACGCGAGGACCCGAGCCAGCTGGGCAGCCCAGGCCTTGGGTGCATCGTCGGTACTCGCCAGGGTGAGACCGTCGACAACGTGCCGACCGAAGATGCCGGTTTGATGGGTGGTCTGATTGGCGCCGGTGCCCACCAGGGTGGCCGGACGATCGGCTGTGATGACCACCAGCGGCACGCCCGACGCGCGGGCCTCCATGACCGCCGGCATCAGATTGCCGACCGCGGTTCCGGAGGTCACCACGATCGCTGCCGCTCCGGCGGCCCGGGCGAGTCCTAGAGCCAGGAATCCTCCGGCCCGCTCATCGGTTCGGGTGTGCAGCCGAATCCTGCCCTCGCCGGCGAGACCGGCCATGGCCAGGGCAACTGCGGTGCTGCGCGAGCCGGGACAGACCACCACGTGCGCGATGCCGGCGCGGGCCAGTCCATCGGCGATCGCACCCCCCAATCGGGTTGAACTCATCAGTCGGAGTCCAACGCCAGCTCGAGGCAGCGGTTCAGGCGGTCGTGCCACCAGGCCTGCCGGTGGGCGTCTGCGCGGACGCGGGCCAGCGCGGCGGGAGAGGGCACCGGACGGGGTCCCACCTCGAGGTAGCCGTCGATTGCGGTGAGCCTGTCGTCCACGACATCGTCGGCGAGCATCTTGACCGTGTTCAGGCCGCAGGCCAGGTCGAGAACCGGCAGAGCCGCCGCACTCCGCAGCCCCTCCCAGATGCCGACGCTGGTCTCCAGCGCGGAGCTGATCACCGCCGGGAGTCGCAGGTTGGTGGCGAGTTCGACGCAGTGCCGCCAGCCGCCCAATGGCTGGTTCTTCAAGACCACGACATCGGCGGCACCGAGTTCGGCGACCCGGTAGGGGTCGTCGGCGCGGCGGATCGACTCGTCCGCGGCGATCCGCAGATCGAGGCCGGCGTCGCGCAGCCGCGTGCGTAGCTGGGCCAGCTCGTGCACGCTCCTGCACGGCTGCTCGGCGTATTGCAGGTCGTAGGCTGCCATCGCGATCAGCGCGCGTTCGGCTCGGTCGACGCTCCAGGCACCGTTCGCATCCACCCTGAGCTGGCCTTCGTCGCCTAGGGCCGAACGCACCGACGCCAACCTGGCGAGATCATCCTCCAGACAGGAGTTCGGGTCGGCCACCTTGACCTTGGCGGTGCGGCAGCCCGAACTGCGGACGAGGTCGGCGGCGCGCCGCGGCGAGACGACCGGGACGGTGACATTCACCGGGATGCGCTCGCGCCTGATCGGCGGCTCGTCGGCCTCCAGTGCGGCCTTCAGCCAGCCGGCTGCCTCGGGCTCCGGGTATTCGAGGAAGGGACTCCACTCGCTCCAGCGGTCGCCGCGGCGCAGCAGCATCCCTTCGCGGACGGTGATATCGCGGAAGCGCACTCGCATATCGATACTGAAGACGACGACCTCGTCGAAGATTCCGGCGAACATGTCAGGCTCCGATCAGCATTCCGATGAAGATGCCCAAGCCACCGGCCAACTCTGCGAAGCCGGTGTATTTCAGTGTGCGTACCAATGTCATCCCCTGGCCACCGCCGAGCACGTGGCGGCTCGCGGGCACCAGGAAGATCAGCATCGCCAGGCCACCCAGCGCCCACCAGGTCGTGCCGGCGGCTGTGACGATCACCGCGAGAACCGCGATCACGCCGAGCACGGCGTAGAAAAGCCGGCTGCCGCGATCCCCCAGCCTGGTTTCGAGGGTGCGCTTGCCTGCCGCGGTGTCGTTGACGATGTCGCGCAGGTTGTTGCAGACCAGCACCTGGCAGGCGATCGCACCCATGCCGACCGCGATCGTCCAGGACGGCCAGGGCGCGCGGCCGAGCTGGACGTAGCCGGTGCCAACGGTGGCGACCAGGCCGAAGAAGACGAAGACGAAGACCTCGCCGAGTCCCAGGTAGCCGTATGGATGCTCACCGCCGGTGTAGTACCAGGCGGCCAGCATGCAGGCGATGCCGACGGCGATCAGCCACCATTGGCCGGCCAACGCCACCAGGATCAGCCCAAAGACGCCTGCCAGGCCGAAGCAGCCGAAGGCGGCCGCCTTGACCTGACCGGGCCGTGCCGCACCAGAGCCGACCAGGCGTTGCGGCCCGACCCGCTGGGCGTCGGTGCCGCGGACGCCGTCGGAGTAGTCATTGGCGTAGTTGACGCCGACCTGGAGCGCGAGAGCGACCAGCCCGGCCAAGATCGTGCGGACGGGGCTGAAGCCGTGCTCGAAGACCGCGATTCCGGCGCCCGCCAGCACCGGCGAGACAGCGGCAGGTAGCGTCCGCAGACGTGCGCCCTCGACCCACTCGGCGACACTCGCCACGTTCGATTCCCCCTAGTCGGCCTGGTCTGCGCTGCGACGGCCGGCCTGAACCGCCGCTGGCCGGTTTCGGCACTCGGGGCGCGCTTCGGGCGCCCGGACACCCCATCTTGCCATGTTCTAACCCGACTCGCTGTGCTGACAAGCCTGGTCGATGAGCCGCTGGCGGTCGAGCTTTCCCGAGTGAGTACGCGGGAAGTCGTCGACCACCAGCAGCTGCCGGGGCAACGCGGCCGGGGCAACGTGGGGACGCAGTTCGTCGCGCCACTGATCAAGGCTCGCCTCGTCGCTAGTGCTCGCAAGCACGATGCGGGTCCCCCACTCGGCATCAGGCACCCCGACCACGACAGCAGAACGCCGGACGCGGGCATCGATCACCCGCTGCAACTCGGCCAGATCGACATTGACCCCGCCCGAGATGATGACATCGTCGATGCGCCCGAGGATCCGCAGCCGCGGCCGGTCGTCGGCGCCGGTCGTCCATTCGCCACGGTCGCTGGTCAGCAGCCGGCCCCCAACGAGGGTCTTGGCCGTCAGTTCCGGATTCATCCGGTAGCCGGAGAAGAGCATCGGGCCGCCGATGCTGACCCTGCTGTCGTCCGCGATCGCGATATCGGCGCCGAGCAGCGGGACGGCGTCGAAGGCGACCCCGCCGCAGGTCTCGCTCATGCCATAGCTGGTCAGCACCCGGATGCCAGCGGATCGTGCCTGCTCGATCAGAGTCGGATCGGCCGCTGCCCCGCCGACCAGCACTGCATCAAAGGCGCCGAGTTCTGCGGTCGAGGATCGATCGCGCAGCGCCCGGATCAGCTGGGTGGGCACGATCGAGATTGCTCTGCGTCCGGCGGCGTGCGGACGATCGAGCAGGTCGCGTGCCTGCACCATCAGGCCCGCGACGTATTGGGTGCCTAGCACGCACGTCCAACTGAAAGCCCCGAAGCGCTCCCGGAAGGCGTCCGCCGATGCTCTGATCGCGGACGCGGAGAGCACCACCTGTTTGGGGTTGCCGGTGGATCCGGAGGTGGTCACGATGACGGCGGCGTCCGGCTCGGTGACCGGCACACGGGCGTCGATCAGCCGGGCGGTGCGCTCGCCGGCAACCGGCGCGAGCACGAACTCACCGTTCAGCGCACGCGGCAACAGTCGTCCGACATCACCGGGGTCACACAAACGCACGTCAAAGGCCACCAGGCCATGGTAGGTAGAATGGCCTCATGGCCCGCATTGTTCCGATCATCGTGTTGATCGCATTGACGATCTACTGCACGATCGAGGTGGCCCAGGCCCCCGCCTGGGAGGTGCGACGCGCACCGAAGTGGCTCTGGGCCTTCGCAGTCATCCTCATTCCCGCCTTCGGTCCGCTGGCCTGGCTCTTCTTCGGTCGTCCGCTGCCTCCCGGACGCAGCAATCCACCGCGAGTCATGCGCCCGCCCGATGAGGACGACGACTTCCTGCGCGGTCTGTGAGTCGCCTGCGCGGTCTGTGAGTCGCCTGCGCGGCCGGGG
>NZ_JAVTWX010000133.1:0-2603 GCF_032229645.1 Brooklawnia sp. | reverse complement strand
CCTGCGCGGTCTGTGAGTCGCCTGCGCGGTCTGTGAGTCGCCTGCGCGGCCGGGGGCTCGCGAGGGTCGGCCGATCAGATGGCATAGCCTTGACCTGACATGATCGCCACGTTCAGTTCTCTTGCCATACCCAACTACCGTCGCTATTTCGCCGGTGCGCTGACCAGCAATATCGGGACGTGGGTGGGCCGCACCGCGATCTCGTGGCTGGTGCTGATGGAACTGACCGATGGCTCCGCCTCGGCGCTCGGTTTCGTCACGGCGATCATGTTCACTCCGCAGCTGCTGCTGGCGGCCTACGCGGGTTCGATCGCGGATCGGTTTCCGAAGCGCCGTATCCTGCTGGTCACCCAGTCGGTGATGGCACTCGACTCGGTCATTCTGGCGATCCTGGTGCTGACCGGGCACGCCGAACTGTGGATGGTCTACCTGCTGGCCCTCAACGACGGGCTGGCAAGCACTTTCGACAACCCAGCCCGGCAGTCGTTCGTCAGTGAGGTGGTGCCGCCCGGGAACCTGCCGAACGCTATCGGCCTGAACTCGGCGAGTTTCAACGCCGCGCGGCTGCTCGGCCCAGGCATCGCCGGTCTGTTGATCGAGTTGGTCGGCACCGGCATCGCCATCGCCGTGGACTCGCTCAGCTACCTCGTGATGCTCGGCTGCCTGGCGCTGCTCAATCGGCAGGAGTTGCACCCCGCGGCGGTGGTCAAGGGACGCGGACGCACCCGCGAAGGGCTGCGCTATGCCTGGCATCGTCCGGATCTGATGATCCTCTTGGCCTGCGGGTTCGCGGTCGGCGGACTGGGATTCAACTATCAGATCTCGAATGCGGTGATGTCGACTCAGTTCTTCGATCGTGGGGCCGGCGAGTACGGGATCGTCGGTTCGGCGATGGGGCTGGGTGCGCTGGCGGCCGCACTGTGGGCTGCCGGGCGCGAACGTCCGAGGTTGCGATTCGTGCTGGTCGGCATGGCAGGCTACGTGGTCTTCAACCTGTTGTCGGCGTTTGCTCCCGGGTTCGGCTGGTTCGTGGGCTGGCAGATTCCGGTGGGCTTCGCCACCATCACCGTGCTGGTCACCGCGAACACCATGCTGCAGTCGGCGACCTCGCCGCAGATGCGCGGACGCGTGATGGCGCTGTGGGGGCTGATGATCTTCGGCATCACTCCCCTGATCTCGCCGCTGGTCGGCTGGCTCGGTGACCAGGTCGGACCGCAGGCCACGGTGCTTTTCGGGGTCTTCTTTGTCACGCTCGGGCTGCTCATCATCACCTGGGTGATCATGCGGGCCGACCGGCTGCGATTCAGCTTTGATCCGCACCGCACAGGCTGGTTGCGGCTGGAGCGCGGTAGCCTCAGTGAAGAAGTCGACGGCGGGACGGCCCGCTGAGCGTCGGCACTGCGACGGATAGGGAGGTCTCGATGGCGGACCAGCTTGAACAACTGCGCAAGAGCATCGTGATCGACGATGCAGGCTCGCGTATCGGCGGTGTGGGGCGCATCTATCTGGACGACGCCACCGGTCAGGTGACCTTCGTCACCGCGAAGGCCGGACTCTTCGGTCAGCGTGAGGTTCTCGTCCCGGTGGCCGGTGCATTGGTCGGCGATGGCCTGGTCGAGGTCCCGTTCAGTTCTGACCTGGTCAGGCGAGCGCCGACCGTGCCGGACGACTACCGACTCACTCCCGAGCAGGAGGCGGAGATCCTGAGACACTTCGGTTTGCCGTTCATCCTGCCTACCTCTGGCACCCTCAACTAACCTTGGGCATGAACGAAAGGATTGCCGCTATGGCCGATAACGCTTACGAAGAGATTTTCAATTGCGACGTCATCGACGTGAACGGCGACCGGGTCGGCAGCGTCGGCCAGGTCTATCTCGATGATCAGACCGGGCAGCCCAGCTGGGTGACGGTCAAGACGGGGCTGTTCGGATTGAAGGAGACCTTCGTACCGCTGGAGCAGGCCATCGTCGCCGACGGCAAGATTGCGACCCCCTATGCGAGCGAGAAGATCAAGGAAGCTCCGCGCGTCGATCCCGATAAGCACTTGGACGCCGACGAGGAGGCCGAGCTCTACGACTACTACGGCATCGCTACCGTCGTGGCGGTCGAGCCGGAAGCCGTGGCAGTGATCGCGGAGGAGGCAGGGCAGTCGCCGGCTCCTTCGGCCGCCGAGAAGATCGCGGAACTCGATGCCGCAGAGGCCGAGGTCGCAGCGCAGGCCAATGAGAACATCGCGGATTCGGGCGAATCGGTAATCGTCGAAGAGTTGAATGCCGCCGATGCGCAGGACACTTCGGCCAGTGAGATGATCGCCGACCTGGACGCGGCGGAGGCCGCGGTTGTTCCGCAGGCCGCGGTTGTTGCGCAGGCCGGGGTTGTTGCGCAGGCCGCAGACGAGAATGCTGCCGTGGACGAGACCGCTGCGGGCGAGACCGTCGTCGGCGAGACCATCGTGGACGAGTCTGTCGCGAGCGAGTCCGCTGGTGAGGAAAGCGGCGACGACGATTCGTCCGCAGAGCCGACCGTTGCGATCACGGGAGAGGACCTCTACGACGCCCGTTGATCGTTAAGATCCTCCGCCGAATAGCTACCGGGGTCCCCGC
>NZ_JAVTWX010000132.1:0-4497 GCF_032229645.1 Brooklawnia sp. | reverse complement strand
ATCTAGGCTTGCTGCCATGCCACTGCCCACCGACAACCTGCTCGGCCTGTTCCGGGCCATCGTCGATATCGAGTCGGTCAGCCACAACGAACGCCAACTGGCCGACGAGGTCGAGGCGGTGCTGCGCGACTGCCCGCACCTCGAACTCCTGCGCGACGGCGACGCCCTGATGGCCCGCACCAATCTCGGCCGTTCGGAGCGAATCATCATCGCCGGTCATCTCGACACGGTCCCGGTGGACGGAAATCTGCCGTCGACGGTCACCGGGACTGGCGACCGGATCGTCGTCCATGGCCGGGGAACCTGCGACATGAAGGGCGGCCTCGCCTGCATGGTCTGGCTTGCCCAGCGACTGACCTCGCCGAACCGCGACATCACCTGGGTCTTCTACGACTGCGAGGAGATCGAAGACACCGCCAACGGGCTGCGGCGACTGGCGTCCAACCATGCCGACTGGCTGAGAGCCGACCTGGCGGTGCTGATGGAACCCACCAGCGCGCAGATCGAGGGCGGCTGCCAAGGCACCATGCGATTCGACATCACCACAACCGGCGTGGCCGCTCATAGCGCCCGCAGTTGGCTGGGCCACAACGCCATTCATGACATCGCCGACGTGCTGGAGCGCATCCGCGGCTTCGACGCACGCCAGATCGACGTCGACGGCCTGGTCTACCGCGAGGGCCTCAACGCCACATTGATCAACGGCGGACTGGCGTCCAACGTGGTGCCGCCCAGCTGCACGGTGCAGATCAATTATCGCTTCGCCCCCGACAAGTCCGGCGAACAGGCGCTCGCCTTGATGACCGAGGTTTTTGCGGGCTGGACGCTGCAGCTGCGCGACCTGTCACCCGGTGCTCGGCCCGGCCTTGATCAGCCTGCGGCAGCGGCATTCGTGCGGGCCGTCGGGGGGCAGCCTCGTCCGAAATACGGTTGGACGGACGTGGCCCGATTCGCGTCGCTGGGCATGCCCGCGGTCAACTTCGGGCCCGCGGACGCAGGCAAGGCACACGCCGTCGACGAGGAATGCCCGCTGGCCGATCTGGACGCCTGCGTGGACGCTCTGCAGCGCTGGCTATCTGCTTGAGCTGTGACCGATGTGACAGCATGTGAGTCATGGGTTGGTTCTTCGCCGCACTGATGGTCGTCATTGTCGGATTCGTCTTCTTCGTCGCGGCGGGCCGCGGCGGCGAGATGGCTCCGCAGATCGACGATCGTCCGGTTCCTCGGTTGCCCGACCCCGATCGACCGCTGACATCGTCGGATCTCGACCAGCTCAGTTTCGCCGTGGTCACTCGCGGCTATTCGATGGAGCAGGTGGACGCCGTCCTCGACCTGCTCTCGACTCAGCTCAGCGCTGCGGCGCCCTCGGACGACAACCCGCGAACCGGTTCTCCGGTCGATCCCGGCCACCTGGGGGAGGTACCCAACGGCTGGCCGGCGAATCTGGGAAGCGAGCCCAGTCAGCCCGCCGAAGCGGTCGATGCGGAATAATAGGAAGCGGTAGTTCGTCGGACGAACAGAAATGAGGGTCTTATGGCAGCGATGAAACCGCGTACGGGTGACGGTCCGATGGAGGTCGCCAAAGAGGGCCGTGGCATCGTCATGCGAGTTCCGGTGGACGGCGGTGGCCGCCTGGTGGTCGAGTTGAATGCCGCAGAAGCATCCTCGCTGCTGGAGTGCCTGAAGAAGATCGTCGGCTGAACCCGATCCCCGCAGTCAGTCATCTCAACGATCGGCTGGGAACAGACCATGAGGGTCAGTTCCCAGCCGATTATTCATTGGTCAAGCAGACGGACACTCAGCCTTTGGCCGCTTGATGATGTGCGATCGCAGCCTGATAGACCTGCACGGTCTCCTGGGCGATCTTCTCCCAGCTGAACTCGTCGATGCAGCGCTGGCGCCCGGCCAGGCCCATTTCGCGAGCACGCGCCCGGTCACTGGTGATCTGGTTGAGCTTGGCTGCGAAGTCGGCCTCGAAGGCCTCGACATAGGCGGGATCGCCGGCCTTTGCCGGGTCGTAGGGCACCAGCAGCCCGGTCTCGCCGTCCACCACGACCTCAGGGATGCCGCCGACCGCGGACGCGACCACCGGGATCTCACAGGCCATCGCCTCAAGATTCACGATGCCCAGCGGTTCGTAGATGGACGGGCAGGCGAAGACCGTCGAATGGGTGAGAACCTGACGCACGGAGGCTCGGGGCAGCATCTCCTGAACCCAGGTGACGCCGCTGCGCGAGGCATTGAGTTCGGCGAACGCCTTGTCGAACTCCGCGGCGATCTCGGGCGTATCCGGCGCGCCGGCCAGCAGCAAGACCTGGGTGTCGGGATCCAGCAGCCGCGCTGCACGAACCAGATGGACCAGACCCTTCTGGCGGGTGATGCGTCCGACGAAGGTCACGATCGGCTTGTTCAGATCGACGCCGAGGCTCTCGATCACGTCGGTGTTGGGATCCGGCTTGAACTCTTCGGGGTCGATGCCGTTCTTCACCACATGGATCCGCTCGCGCTCCACGAATGGGTAGGCATTCTGGATGTTCTCGATCATGGCGGCCGAGACCGCGATCACCGCGTCCGCATTCGCATAGGCGGTCTTCTCGATCCAGCTGGAGACGCGGTATCCACCGGCCAACTGCTCGACCTTCCACGGGCGGTCCGGCTCAAGCGAATGAGCGGTGACCACCGTCGGAACGTCTTGGAAGAGGCCTGCAATGATGCCGGCGAACTGCGCATACCAGGTGTGCGCATGAATGACGTCGACCTCGGGGACGGCCGCGGCCATCGCCACGTCTGCGCCTAATGTCCGGATCGCGCCGTTGGCGCCTTCAGGGTAGTTCTCGGCGTGGGCGGTGGCTCCCTCGCGAGGTTCGCCCATGCACTGGACGTCGACGCTGTCACAGAATTTTCGTAGCTGGGGGACCAGCTGACCCACATGTACGCCAGCGCCGCCGTAGATGAAGGGGGGGTATTCCCGGGTGAGTATCGAAACGCGCATGCCCTGATGTTGTCACATCGATTGCCCCAGGTCACGGGCGATCGAGAAAAACTTGGATTCTGTGACCATCCGCCGATGGCCGGACTGCCGACACCCTGAGAGAAATTGCGAAATAGGTTGCCAAGCCGGGCCGCAGACCCTAAGTTCGTCTCATGGCACAACCCAAAGTCCTCTCGATTGTTCTCGCCGGGGGCGAGGGCAAGCGACTCATGCCCCTCACTGCTGACCGGGCGAAGCCGGCGGTTCCCTTCGGCGGCACGTACCGTCTCATCGATTTCGCACTGTCAAACATGGTGAACTCCGGGTTCATGCAGGTTGCGGTGCTGACCCAGTACAAGTCCCACTCTCTCGACCGTCACATCACCGTGACCTGGCGTCTGTCGAGCATGCTGGGCAACTACATCACCCCTGTCCCGGCTCAGCAGCGCCGCGGGCCCCACTGGTACCAGGGCAGCGCGGATGCCATCTACCAGTCGATGAACCTCATCAACGACGAGAATCCCGACTATGTGATTGTCTTCGGAGCCGACAACATCTACCGCATGGACGTGTCGCAAATGCTCGCGGCCCACATCGATTCCGGGCTGCCCGCCTCTGTCGCGGCGATCCGGGTGCCTCGCTCGGAGGCGTCCGCGTTCGGCATCATTGATGCGGGTCCCAATCGGGTGATCAACCGCTTCCTGGAGAAGCCGAGCGACCCGCCCGGTCTCGACGATGCCCCCGATATGTCGTTCGCCTCGATGGGTAACTACATCTTCAGCCGCAAGGAACTCGTCGAGCGTTTGAATGCAGATGGCCAGGACAAGGAATCCAAGCACGACATGGGCGGCAATATCATCCCGTCGTTCGTGGACTCCCAGGATTGCTCGGTTTACGACTTCACTGAGAATGACGTGCCGGGTTCAACCGAACTCGACCGCAACTACTGGCGTGACGTGGGTACTATCGACGCCTTCTTCGACGCCCACATGGACCTGATCTCGGTGGTGCCGGAGTTCAATCTCTACAACCAGGAGTGGCCGATCTGGACGATGCAGGCCCAGTTGCCGGGCGCGAAGTTCACGTTGCACGGCACCGCCGAGAGCTCAATCGTCACCAACGGCTGTATCATCTCGGGCTCCGACGTCGATCATTCGGTGCTCAGCCCCGGTGTTCGCATCGACAACCACTCCGTGGTGGACGGCTGCGTCATCATGCACAACGCCCGTGTCGGCCACAACTGCACCTTGCGCAATGTGATCCTCGACAAGAACGTCGTGGTTCCCGACGGTGTGCAGATCGGCGTCGATCACGAGGCGGACGAGGCTCGTGGTTTCACCGTCTCTGAGCGGGGCATCACTGTCGTACCGAAGAACGTCGAGGTCGCCCCGATCTAGGGTTGATGTGCATCTCGGACGTCATGAGAACGGTGCCGGCCCCACCAGGGGCCGGCCCCGGTCTCATTGTTGGTTTCGATGGGCGTGGTTGGTGACAATGGATGATAAGCTCACATCATGAACGCAGCA
>NZ_JAVTWX010000131.1:0-27850 GCF_032229645.1 Brooklawnia sp. | reverse complement strand
GATCGTTCGGGTCGGGCGGTTCTTGACCTGTGATCTGCTTCCAGCCCTTCTGAATAAGTTTCTGGACGGCGAACGTTGCGACGGCACCAAGAGCCCCCGCGACGATCTTGAACTCGACGCCCGAGATCGGGCTACTCTGATTCGCTGCATCGCTCACGCCTGCAATCCTAGGCCAACGCCGAGCCTCAGCGCAGTGAACTACCCTTGCACGCGTGAGCAGATCTGAGCTGGTCGTACCCATCCGGATGATCGACGATGGGTTGCCCATGCCTGCCTACGCGCGTCCGGGCGACGCGGGCGCCGATCTGGCCACTGCCGTCGACGTGGTCATCGCGCCCGGTGAACGCGTTCTCGTACCAACCGGAGTGACGATCGCGTTGCCGGATGGCCACGCCGGATTCGTGCATCCCCGCTCGGGGCTGGCCGCCCGGAGCGGCCTGACGATCGTCAATGCTCCGGGAACGGTCGATGCCGGGTACCGAGGGGAGATCAGGGTTTGCCTGCTCAACACCGATCTGCGCAATCAGATCGAGTTGCACCGGGGCGACCTGATCGCGCAGTTGGTCGTCCAGCGAGTCGAGCGGGTGCGCTTCGAACCGGTCGATGAGCTGCCGGTCAGCGAGCGGGGTACCGGTGGACATGGATCGACCGGCGGTGTCAGCGCCTGGCGGGAGTCGCGCAGCAGGCGGGAATCGGTGGATTGAGGGTTTAGTCTTGAGAGCGATTTCTAGAAGGGGACACGACGTGATCTTTGGCCGCAAGAAGAGTAAGGACGCTGAACTCGACGAATCGGCGGTCGACGAGGAAACCCTCGACGAACTCGAGGACGACGACGAGGACGAAGCCGTGGTGGCGGACGACGAAGCCGCCGACAACGAGGATGCTGATGACGAGGATCCTGAGGTCGATGAGTGGGCTGCCTTGGATGCGAGTCGCGACTGGCGCGAGGACGGTCCCTTCGATATCACCGAGGTCGACCTGGACGCCGACGATATCGAACGACTCGACTTCGGCTGTGTGGTGCTGACACCCTTCGACGGCATGCAGATGCAACTGCAGGTCGATCAGCGCACCAAGAAGGTGCAGGCTGCGCTCGTGATGGCCGGTGCGTCCGCCATCGAGATCGCGCTCTTCGCCGCGCCTGCGCAGACCTCGCTGGTGGGCGATATCCGCGACGAGATGGTCGCCGCCACTCAAAAGGCAGGCGGGCAGGCATCCCTCGCCGAGGGCCCCTTCGGCACCGAGGTGCGCCGGGTTCTTCCGATGACCGATCCCAAGGGCAACCGGGTCGTCCACATTTCTCGCACATGGTTCGCTTCCGGACCGCGGTGGATGCTGCGCGGTGTCGTGATGGGCGAGGCGGGCCGGTCGTCCGGCATCGATGGCGTGTCCGAGCTGGTCTATGAATTCTTCAGCAACACCGTGGTGCGCCGCGATCAACAGCCGAAGGTGCCCGGTGATCTCATTGCGATGACGTTGCCCAACTCGGTGGCCACACAGGACGCGGCCGAGGCTGCAACGGCCAAGGGGTGATCTAGCTGCCCCGGGGTCGCGTTGAAGGAGAGATCATGCCGATCCAGCCCTCCACCGAACTGGGCAAGATAGCTCACGGTGGCCATTGTGTCGCCCACCTCGATGGGCGGGTGGTTTTCGTCCGCCACGGTATCCCCGGCGAACAGGTGCGGGTGCGTATCATCGACGACTCGAAGCCGCGGTTCTGGTGGGGCGAGGTTGCCGAGGTGCTGGAGCCCAGCACCGACCGGGTGACCCCGCCATGCCCGGTGGCCGGCCGCTGCGGCGGTTGCGACTTCCAGCACATCTCGATCGCGCGGCAACGCGAGTTGAAGGCTCAGGTGATCGCCGAGCAATTGCAGCGACTGGCCGGCCTGGACGTCGACGTAACGGTACAGCCGATGACTGGGGACGACCAGGGCCTCGGCTGGCGGACCCGCATGCGTTATCTCGTCCGCGATCATCGGGTGGGGTTGCGTGCCTGGCGGTCGGACGAGCTTGTCGAGCTGCCCTCCGGCGGCTGCCGGATCGCTCACCCCGGCGGGCCGACCGATCTGCTCGCACTTGCGACACGTGACGGCGATCTGCAGGTCGTGGTGGCGGACGACGGCTGCACGGTTCTCGGACCGGACGGTAAGGTGCTGGCAGGTAGCGAGATCGTCACCCAGCACGTGCGTGGACGAGCTTTCCGGGTGCGCGCCGACGGCTTCTGGCAAGTGCATCCGGACGCAGCAGAGGTACTGACAGCCGCCGTGCTGGAAGGCCTGGCGCCGAAGGCGGGGGAGCGGGTCGTCGATCTCTATTGCGGTTGCGGCCTCTTCGCCGGAGCGCTGGTGGACGCCGGTTGCCGCGTGACAGGTATCGAGGCGAGTCGGTCGGCCATTGAACTGGCCAGGCAGAATGTGCCGCAAGCCAGGTTTTTCGCCACCCGCATGGAACAGGCTGGCTCTCGGCTGCCGGAGACCGCCGATCTGATCGTCCTGGATCCGCCGCGAACAGGTGCCGGTGCCGGTGTGGTCAAGCGGCTCGCGCAGCTGGACGCTCGGGCCATCGCCTATGTAGCGTGCGATCCGGCTGCCCTTGCCCGCGACCTGGCCACCTTCGCCAAGCTCGGCTACCAGCTCGACTCGTTGCGGGCATTCGATCTGTTCCCGATGACCCATCACGTGGAGTGCGTGGCCATCCTGCGGCCTGCCTGAGCGGGGTTTGGGCGCATCGCGCCTGAATTGGGCGCAGCGGCTGTTGAAATGCTCGGCCCATTCTGCAACGGCTACCGATAGTCGCAGCGGCTGTTCAAATGCTCGGCCCATTCTGCAACGGCTACCGAGAGTCACGTCCGCTACCGGAATTCCGGTAGCCAGCGCGATTTCCGGTAGCGGCTGAGAAGACAGTGTGCATTCCGGCAGCCGCTATCGTCCGGCAGCCGCTACCGTACGTCTGTCGCTACCGTCCGGCAGCCGCTACCGTACGTCTGTCGCTACCGTCCGGCAGCCGCTGTGACCACCTACCTGGGGACGGCGTAGTACTTGGTCTCAAGGAACTCCTCAATGCCCACTTCGGCGCCCTCACGGCCCAGACCGGACATCTTGACGCCGCCGAAGGGCGCGGCTGCGTCCGAGATCAGGCCGGTGTTGATACCGACCATGCCGGACTCGATGCCTTCACCGAACTTCATGGCATGCGCAACATCGGCCGAGAAGACATAGGACGCGAGACCGAAGTCGGTGTCGTTGGCCATCGTCAGCGCCTCGTCCTGGGTCGCGAAGCTGATCACCGGGGCGAACGGGCCGAAGATCTCCTCACGGTGGATCCGGGCGTCCGGAGTGATTCCGCTAATGACGGTGGGCTCCATGAAATAGCCGGGGCGGTCTATGACGTTGCCGCCGGTCGCAACCTTTCCCCCCTTGTCAATGGCGTCCTGCACCAATTCCATGACGGTATTGCGCTGCGTGGCATCGATCAGCGGACCGGTGGTCACGCCGTCCTCGAGGCCATAGCCAACGGTGAGCGCCGACATCCGCTCGGCGAACCGCCGGGTGAACTCGTCGACGATCGACTCGTGCACCAGTAGTCGGTTGCTGGCGATGCAGGACTCGCCGACGTTGCGCATCTTGGCGTCCATCGCGCCCTGTACGGCGACCTCCAGGTCGGCATCGGGCAGCACGATCAGCGGGGCGTTGCCGCCTAGCTCCATGGAGGTGCGCAGTACCCGGTTCGCGGCCTGCTGAAGCAGTCCCACGCCCACCTCGGTGGAGCCGGTGAAGGTGATCTTGCGCAGTCGCGGGTCGTTGATCAGCGGGGTGGTGGTCGCTCCTGAACGGCTGGTGGTGTACACATTCACCACACCTGCAGGCACACCGGCCTCCTGCAGCACAGTGGCCAGCAGGGTGGTGGTCAGGGGGGTCAGCTTGGCGGGCTTGAGGACGACCGTGCAGCCGGCGGCGAGTGCCGGAGCCATCTTGCGAGTCAGCATGGCCAGCGGGAAGTTCCACGGCGCGATCGCCAGCACCGGACCGACCGGCACCTTGTCGGTGATGATCCGTCGCCCGGACGAGGGCGCGATGCCGTTGCTCCCGTTGATCCGGCAGGCCTGCTCTGAGAACCAGCGCACGTACTCGTTGCCGTAGGCGACTTCGCCCAGGGCCTCGGCGTACGACTTGCCCATTTCCATGGTGATCAGAGCGGCGAAGAGTTCCTTCTTCTCCGCGATCAGGGTGAAGATCCGGCGCAGGATCTCGGCGCGGTCGCGGGGGTTGGAGGCCGCCCAGCCGGCTGCGGCATCGCTCGCCGCGTCGAGCGCCTGCATGGCCTGCTCGGGCGTGGCGTCGGCCACCTCGGCAAATGCCTGACCGGTGGCGGGGTTCTCGACTGGGATGGTCTTGGCGGTCGCTACCCACTCGCCACCGATGAACAAGCCCTTGGGAAGTGCCTCAAGAACCCGCTGCTCAAGCTGTTCGGTACGTTCTGACATGTTGTGATCTCCTGGTGATCGATCCGGGAAGTGAGGATTGACGGCCGGTCTAGCCGGCCATGTAGTGACCGCCGTTGATCGGGACGATCGCCCCGTTGACGAAGCTGGAGGCCTCCGAACAGAGGAATGCGATGACCGAGGCGACCTCTTCGGGGCGGCCGTTGCGTCCGAGTGGAGTCTCCCCGGCAAGCACATCGCCCTTCTCCGCGAAGGTCTCGGCGTTCATTCGCGTGTCGATGAACCCGGGAGCGACGATGTTCACGCGGATCTGGCGGCGTCCGACCTCCCCGACGATGCTGCGGGCGAGGCCGACGATGGCGGCTTTCGATGTCGCATAGGCCGCCTTTCCCGGGCTGCCCCGACGTCCGGCGTCGGACGAGAAGAGCACCACCGAACCGCCATCGGCCATCAGTGGCAGCAGTTCGCGATTCAGCTGGAAGACCGCGCGCACGTTGATGTTCATCACGCGATCCCAATGCTCGTCGGGCATCTCATCGATCGGGTCCCGTCCGATGATCCCTGCGGCTGGCACCAGAAGGTCGAGCCCCGCCATCGTCGAGCGCACGAACGCGCCCAGCTCATGCACCTTCTCGACGTTGGTGAGGTCGGCGGCGAAGATCTCCACCTGCTCCGCGCCTGACTTGCGGCATTGTTCGGCGGTGATGGCGAGCTTGTCCTGATCGAGGTCGACCAGCACCAGCCGGGCACCTTCGGCCGCCAGCAGATGCGCTGTGGCGCGTGCGATGCCATTCGCTGCACCGGTGATCACAGCGCGCCGATGCTCCAGATCCCACTTCATCTCTTAAAGGCCTCCTTGCCCGCGGATGTATCCAGCTTAGACGCAGGTTCCCCGTCTTGGCCAGATCCTATTGCCAAGAATCCGCATAATTGGATACAATCGCGGCATCTAGTTGGAGTGCGCGCAACTGACGGGCGCAACCACTCAGAACACCGGAGAGGTCCATGACTCACGAAGAAGTGCTCGTTCCATCCGTTCCGTGGAAGCAGATCAGTACCACCCAGGCCGACTGGGATGCAGCAGATCCCCAGCTCCTGCGGGCAATGCTCGTCCAGATGCAGATCATCCGCTCCTTCGAGGAGGTCGCGCTGAAGCTCGCCTCCGAGGGCGCTCTGCACGGCCCCGCGCATTCCAGCATCGGCCAGGAGGGTGGCGCAGTTGGATCCATCATCGGCCTGCGCCCGACCGACGGCGTTAACGGAACCCACCGCGGTCACCACCAGTTCCTGGCGAAGGGTCTGAACTATCTGCGCGGCACGGCTTTTGATCCCGCCAACCCGATCGACGATGAGATCCACGCATTCGTCAAGAAGACACTGGCTGAGATCCTGGGGCTCGATCAGGGCTTCAGCCACGGCCGCGGCGGCTCGATGCACCTGCAGTGGCGAGAAGCCGGCAACCTGGGTACCAACGCCATCGTCGGCGGTGGCGTCCCGCTGGCCAACGGCTCGGCGTTCTGTCAGAAGTACACCCAGGCCGAGCGGCCGCAAGACGGCGGGTCAGATGTGACCGTCACCTACTTCGGCGATGGTGCGTCCAATATCGGTTCGACGCTGGAGACCATGAACCTGGCCTCCGCCTGGCATCTGCCGCTCTGCTTCTTCATCGAGAACAACATGTATGCGGTCTCGACCAACGTCTTCGAGGCGACGAACGAGCCCAGGCTGTCGGCTCGGGCGTCCGGCTTCGGTATGCCGGCCTGGCGCGTCGACGGTATGGATCCACTGGCGGTCTACCTGACCATGCAGCAGGCCGCCGAATTCATGCGCCAGGGCAAGGGCGCCGTGGTCGTGGAGGCCGAGGTCTACCGCTACTTCCATCAGAACGGGTCCTTCCCGGGCAGCGCCTTCGGTTATCGCAGCAAGGAGGAGGAGGCCGAGTGGCGTCAGCGCGATGCCATTCAGCGCGTCGCTCGCGAGCTCATCTCGCGCGGCAATCTCACCCAGGAGGTCGTCGACCAGATGGTCGAGACCATTGATGAGGTGATGGCAGGCCTGATGGACGAGTTTACCCAGGCCGATCCGGAGTCGAAGCGGCCCAAGAAGCGCATCCGCCCCGAGCTGTGGCCCGATCCGTCGTTCGTCGACTACGGCATCCGCGGAGATGCCTCCGAACTCGAGTCCTGGAAGGCGCTCGAGGATGATCAGGTCACCGCTTGGCGGGAGGTGAAGTTCGCCGATGCGGCTGCCGACGTGATGGAGCGCCGCATGCAGACCGACTCGCGCTATGTCACCATGGGCGAGGATGTGCACAACCTCAAGGGCGGCACCAACGGCGTTACCCGCGGATTGAAGGCCGAGTTCGGCGATCGCATCATGGGCACACCGATCAGCGAGAACGGATTCGCAGGGCTGGCCGGTGGCATCGCCATGGACGGCCGCTATCGTCCGGTCATCGAGTTCATGTATTCCGACTTCATGTGGGTGGCCGCCGACCAGGTCTTCAACCAGATCGGCAAGGCCCGACACATGTTCGGTGGCGACCACCCGATGCCGCTGGTGCTGCGTTCCAAGTGCGCGATGGGTGCCGGCTACGGCTCCCAGCACTCGATGGATCCGGCCGGCGTCTATGCCGCGCACCCGGGCTGGCGGATCGCCGCTCCGTCGAACGCGTTCGACTATGTGGGTCTGATGAACGCCGCGCTGGCGCTCGAGGATCCCGTCATGGTTATCGAGCATGTCGATCTCTACGAGAAGGCGGACCGGGTTCCCGAGGGTGATCTCGACTTCATCATTCCACCGGGCGTCGCGAAGGTCCGGCGGCCAGGCAGCGAGCTGACCATTATCGCCTACCTGAACATGGTCGAGCTGTCCCTGAACGCGGTCGAGGCCACCGGCATCGATGCGGAGGTGATCGATCTGCGCTGGCTCGACACGGCATCGATGGACTGGCAGACCATCGGCGAGTCGATCAAGAAGACGAACAACGTGCTGTTGGTCGAGCAGGGTTCGCCTGGTCCGGGCTACACCAGCCGGATCGCCACCGAAATCACCGAACGCTTCTTCGACTACCTGGATCAGCCGGTGCAGCGGGTCTTTGGCTCGCAGTCAACTCCGACGATCTCGAAGGCACTGGAGCGTGCCGCGCTCGCTTACGAGCCCGAGATCGAGGCCGGTATCGCCCGCGTCCGCCGCAACCTGGGCCAGCAGGCCTGAGGGGAGATAGCTGAATCATGGCTACCGTTGTTTTAATGCCGGCCGTGGTGGCCGACGCCGAGGATGCCGTGCTCACCGCATGGCTGGTCTCCGAAGGCGATCAGGTCGTCAAAGGCCAGGAACTCGCGGAGATCGAGACCGACAAGGCGAACGTCGAGGTCGAGGCCGAAACCAAAGGCACGGTCGGACGCCTCATCGGTGCTGCCGGCGACAGGATCGCCGTCGGCGCGCCGATCGCGGTGCTGCTGGCGGCTGGGGAGGACGCGTCGGCCATCGCCGATGCGTTGGGCGAACAGCTGCCTGCCGCGACTGCTGCTCCTTCCGCGGAGCCCGCGCCTGTACCCACTGCGGTGGCACAGTCGGCTCCCGCCGTGCAGCCTGCGGTACATCAGCCGGGTGAGCGGGTCTTCGCTTCGCCGCTGGCCCGGCGGATCGCGGCCGATCATGGTCTCGACATCGCGCAGATTCCCGGACGAGGACCTCGCGGACGAGTACTCCGTGCCGATGTGGAAGCCGCCTTCGCCGCTCAGTCGGCTGCTCCGGCGGTCGCAACGCCGGCCGGCCCCGTCCTGCAGCGCACTTCCGCAGCACCGTCGGCCGCCGACGCGCCGCGTCGCGCCGAGACCGTCTCCAGCGAGCCCGCTCCCGAAGCCGGCGGTGCCTACCAGGACATCCCGTTAACCGGAATGCGCCGGGCGATCGCGCGGCGGCTGAGCGAATCCAAGGCCACCATTCCGCACTGGTATGTCACGGTGGACGCCCGATTGGACGCCCTGCTGGCCTACCGCAAGCAGCTCAACGAGGCCAGCCTAGTCAAGATCAGCGTGAACGATCTGCTGGTCAAGGCGATCGCGGCCACCTTGCAGGCAGTGCCCGAGGCCAACGCAGTCTGGAACGGCGATTCGATCCGCCGGTACTCGACCGTCGACATCTCGGTCGCGGTCTCCACACCGACCGGCCTGGTCACCCCGGTGGTCCGCGGTGTGGAAAAGCTCGGTATGAGCGCACTGGCGGCGGCTACCAAGGATCTCATCGAGCGCGGGCGCGACGGCAAGCTCAAGCAGAAGGAGATCGACGGCGGCTCGTTCTCGATCAGCAATCTGGGCATGTATGGGGTGCGTGACTTCTGCGCCATCATCAATCCACCGCAGTCGGCGATTCTGGCGGTCGGAGCGGCGGAGCCGCGTCCGGTGGCCAACGGCGACGGCGAACTCAGCATCGCCACGGTGATGACGATGACGCTGTCGAGCGATCATCGGGTGATCGACGGCTCTCTGGCGGCAGAGTTCATGCAGGCACTCAAGGCCCGCCTCGAGAACCCTGTGCTGCTGGCGTTGTGAGGGAGGACTGCCATGAAGGCGGTTGTGAAGTATGCTGCCGGCGCTGAACACGTGGAGCTCCGGAGCCTCCCGGAGCCCACGCCCGCTCCGGGCCAGGCGTTGCTCGAGGTGATCTATACCGGCGTCTGCGGCACCGATCTGCATGTGATGCGCGACGAGTACAAGGTCGATCCGCCGGTGGTGATGGGGCACGAGGTGCTCGGGCGGGTAATTGAGACCGGCTCACTAGATGATGCCCCATGGGTCGGCAAACGGGTGGTCGTCGAGACCTTCTTCCGCTGCTGCGAGCGCTGCGAGATGTGCCGGGCCGGGCGCCGGAATATGTGCGAGCAACGAGAATCCATCGGATCATTCCGCGATGGCGGATTCGCCGAGAAGCTCGTCGTCCCGGTGCTGAATCTGCATGAGGTGCCTGAAGGCATCCCGGACGAGATCGCCGCGCTGGCCGAACCGCTGTCATGCACCTGCCACGCGCTTCTGCTGCGCAGCACGATCAAGGCCGGGCAGCGGGTCTTGGTCACCGGACCCGGCCCGATGGGCTATCTCGCTGCGCAGGTGAGCAAGGCCAGCGGTGCTGAGGTCACGTTGGCAGGCATCGCCTCTGATGCTGAGAAGCTGGCCGGCCTCGCGTCCGAGGGCATCACCACGACCATCGATACTCCTGCCGAGATGGCCTTCGACGTCGCCATCGACTGCTCGGGGGTGGCCGCGGGTGCGTCCAATGCGATGAGGGCCGTGAAGCGTGGTGGTGCGTACATCCAGGTCGGCATTTTCGGGCGCGATGTCAGCGTCCCGTTGGACGTGCTCATTCTGCGCGAGCTGACCATGACGGCAGGGTTCTCGCATTCGCCCAGGGCGTGGGACCTGGCAGTGGATCTGATGGCCAGTGGCAAGCTCGACCTAGCCCCGTGCATCGGCCCGATCTTTCCTATCGAACGATGGGCAGACGCGTTGGCTGCTATCAGCGATGGCGGGACCATGAAAGTACTGATCGACCCGAGGAGCCGATGATGGCGATTCCAGGACTTCGCGGTACGGACCATGTGGGATTCACCGTCCCTGATCTCGAGCAGGCACATGACTTCTTCGTCGATGTGCTCGGCTGCGAGTTCTTCTTCGAACTCGGTCCCTTCGAATCCGCCGGCGGCACCTGGATGTCGGAGCATGTCAATGTGGACGACCGGGCGCGTTTCCGCAACAGGCATTACCGGCTCGGGCACGGTTCGAATTTCGAGATCTTCGAATATGAGCTTGAGGGACAGAATACCCGGCAGCCGCCCAACAGCGATGTTGGAGGTTTCCATCTGGCGTTCTATGTGGACGATCTGGACGCGGCCGTTGACTACCTGAGGTCGCACGGGGTTCGGGTGTTGGGGGAACCCACCGCGAGCAGCGGCGCCAATCTGGGCCAACGCTGGGTCTACTTCCTCTCCCCGTGGGGTATGCAGTTCGAGATGCTGAGCTTCCCGGACGGCAAGGCATATCAGGAAGGGCGCTCGCGGTTGCTGTGGAGCCCGGTCCACCCGCAGGATTGACCGATGACACACGAGGTCGTAGCGCGCGCCGTGCAGGCATCCCGGATCGTCGACGAACTGCGCGAGCAGATCTTGCACGGCGATCGGGCGCCCGGGTCCCGGCTTGGGCAGGAATCGCTGGCAGCTGAGTTCGGCGCGTCCAGAATGCCTATCCGGGAAGCGCTGCGGGCGCTGGAAGCCGAGGGTCTGGTGAAGATCAGGGCACACTCGGGAGCCTGGGTCTCCGGACTCGACCAAGAAGAATTCGAGCAGTGCTACAAACTGCGCGAAGTAGTCGAGCCGATGATCATCGGGGAATCCGCGCCGTTGTTGAACACCGCTCAGATCGAGCGGATAGCTCAATTGGCGGATCTGATTGACAAGACCGGCGGAGCGAAAGGACTTCGGTCGTTCCTGAGACTGGACAGGGAATTTCACCTGCTCAGCTACGCCGGGGCGACCTATCCCTTCCTGACCGAATTGGTGACCAGGTTGTGGAACACCACGCAGCCCTACCGGCGCGAACTCGTCCGCTTCATGCCCGATGCGTCCTTCCAGTCCACCTGCGCCGAACATCACTTGATCGTGGACGCGTTGCGCAACCGCGATATCGAAGCCGCCCAGACCTTGGTGCGGCTGCATATCCGCCGCACCCGAATGACCCTGGGCAACTACAGCGAAGTCCTGTGGGCCGGCGACCAGGACAACGGCTGATTCTGGCGGCGCTCCATGCGCACCAGCGCGGTCATTCGTTCGCCGGGTGGCTTTGCTGCGTACGGCGTCTCAGGCAAGGACGATGTCAAGGGCGACGAGAACGTAGAACAGGCTCGTCGACACGAGGAATACCCGCTCCGAGATTCCGAACACCCGGCTACGAAGAGGACGGATGATCAGGGCAGTGACGAGTGCAGTCAGGCCGACGAGGGCGATCCAGGACAGGATCGATAGCAGTGTTCCGATGACACCGCCGTGCATCAGGCGCACGAAGTTGCCCATGCAGGCGTAGCTCAGCGCGAACCAGCAGATGGCGGCCAGCAGGTGGAGCTTGCCGATCGTCGTGGATGGCTCACCCTCCAGGTCGGTCGGGAGCAGCGGCATCACGATGAACACCAGGGCGAGCGCCGACAGGCAGATCACAATGCCGGTACGGTCGCGCCAGTCGGGGAAGCCGATGCCGACCGCTATGGCGAGGAACGCCCACATTGCCGCCGATGTCCAGGTCATGACGGAGCTGAGCGTGCGCGTCTTCCCGACCGAGTAGTCGCTCACGGCATGTTCGATGGGGTTGTAGTCGCTGGCGACCAGATGCAGGGCGACGAACATCGCCAGCCGGGCGATGCCTAGCAAGAACGCGATGGCGGCGACGACGACAGTCATGTTCATTCTTTTCTTTCGGAGTTTTGGTGCCAGGTGCGAAGTTCGTCATGTAAGGCGCGGATGGTCCGGGCGAGCTGCTCAGGATCGATCTGGATAGCTCGCGCGTTCTCGTCGAGCGATGACCCGAGCAATGCCGAGCACCGGTCGAGCGTCTCCGCGCCCTCCGCGCTGATTTTCAGGTGGCGGACGTTGCCTGTTCCTGGCCCGGCGGCGTCCTCGATGAGTTGACCTTTGAGCAGTGTGCGGACGATGCCGCTTGCCGCCGCCTCGGTCACGCGGATCGCCGCCGCGAGTTGTCGTCCGGTGATGCCCGGGTGCTCGGCGAGGATGATCAATGCAAGGTACCGATGGTAGTTGAGGCCTTCGGGCCGCAGGATTCGCTCCGCTTCCCGATCGAGCGTGCGGACGAGGTCGTGTAGCTCGTATGCCAGGTCCATACCTCCTAACTTAACTGCTTAAGTTAAGGCGCGCAAGAGGTGTTTCGCCCGTGCGCCGTGCGGTAGCTGGTGTCAGCCGGCCGCCCAGGACCGCTCCAGCTCGGCCGTGATCTCCTCGAGGGCGGCATGCGCCAGGGCCAGCTGAGCGTTGTCCCAGATGACGTCTGGGTCGGGCTCGAGGTACGACAGCACCAGCCCGGTCAACGCAAACGCCGGCACCGTCCAGGCACGCTCGTCCGCACCGTAAGACGCCATCCGGAAGGTGTCGGTGAGCAGCTGCGGTCTGGCGCCGAGTTCGGCCACGAACCCCGTCATGAGTGCCCCCGATGCCTCGGACATCAACCGGAATCCCTGATCGCCGTCCAGGCGTGGAACCAGCCGATAGCCGAGCAAGCGGGGCAGCCGCGCGTAGACGATGCAGCGTTGCTCGATGAACACCTGCTGCATGTCGGCGAGCGCCTGGGTGACTTCGTCACGCAGTGAACCGGCAGGCAATCCGCGATTGGTCGCGTTGAGCGCGAGGTAGGTTGCCCATTGTGCCGACGCGGCCACACGCTCAAAATCGGCCTGGATGCTGATGCGCAGGCCCTCCACGATGACATTTCTGCGGGTCTGCTCGTCGGACGCGAAGCCGGGGCTGGCATCCAGCAGCGCCATCAACTGGGCTACTTCGGCTCGCGAGTCGACCTCCAGGTCAGTGGACCTGACCGCGTCGACCAGTACATCGGCCAGGAATTGCTGTTTGTTGGGCCAGATGCGATACGCGGTGGCTCTAGACACCCCCGACGCGTGGATGATCTTCTCCAGCGAGAGGTGCTCCAGGCTCACCGTGATGCCGTGCTCGCCGATCTGCTGGAGGGCGGTGTCGAGGATCCGTTGACGCGGGGTGGATGTCGTCTGTCGGTGTTGACCGATGCTGCCCATGAGACATAGCATCTCAGATGAGACATGATGTCTCAACCTAGAGCGAGAGGCAATCTCATGCAGATCGGAATCATCGTCGAGTCGTACTGGGGAAACACCGCACAGATCGCGGAAGCCATCGCAGCGGGTGCGCGTGGCGCGGGTGCTCAGACAGTGGCCTGGAGCGCCGCCGATGTGCCCGCTCGGATCCCAGATCTGGATCTCCTGCTCGTCGGAGCGCCGACCCACAGTATGAAGCTGCCCAGCAGGTCCAGTCGGCGCACGGCTGGTCGAAGGGGAGTGCACGTGCCTGATTCCGGGGTGCGTGAATGGATCGATTCGGCTGACATCTCTTCGCTTCCGATGGTCATTACATTCGACACCCGCGTGTCGCCGCACTCGGGCTCGGCGGCCAAGGATGCGGCCAAGAGGCTCACGCGGGCCGGAGGCCGCGTCGAGCAGGGTGAGGGATTCTTCATTGCTGGCGAGCCGCCGGTGCTGAAGGACGGCGAGGCCGAACGGGCGGAACAGTGGGGGAGTCGGCTCGTCGAGAGGTGACTGTTTGGGCTAGGTTACGAAGCACCAAACTCATGAGCCGGTGAAGCAAAGGAGCATCAATGACGACCTCGGTGCTGGATCTGTTCAAGCTGGATGGCCGCCGTGCGATCGTCACCGGCGGCGGACGCGGCATCGGGCAGGCCATCGCGGTGGCCTTGGGACAGGCCGGCGCACAAGTGGCGCTGGTTGCGCGAACCGCTCAACAACTGCAGGCGTCAACCGAGAAGGTACCGAACTCGGTGGCGATTGCGGCGGACGTGATGAGTGTGGACGCAGCCGCGCTGGTGGACGATTGCGAGGACAGGCTTGGGGGCCCGATCGACATCATCGTGCACGCCGCAGGCTTCCAGCATCGCGAACCCGCCGTGGATTTCCCACGCGAGCAGTGGGACAGGCTTCTGCAGGTGCAC
This sequence comes from Brooklawnia sp., assembly GCF_032229645.1. NCBI lineage: Bacteria > Bacillati > Actinomycetota > Actinomycetes > Propionibacteriales > Propionibacteriaceae > Brooklawnia > Brooklawnia sp. Next base: position 13,654 of record NZ_JAVTWX010000131.1, on the reverse strand, counting down.
CTGACCGCGCCCTTCGTGATCAGCCAGGAACTCGGTCGCCGCCAGCTGGAGGCTGGCGGGCCGGGCAGTCACATCTTTATCGGTTCGCTCAACAACTTTCAGTCGGTCGTCCCGGACATCGTGGCCTATGCGGCGGCCAAGTCCGGGATCGGGGGAGTCATGCGGGCTCTTAGCAAGGAGTGGTCCGGCAAGGGCATCCGATGCAACGGCATCGCACCGGGGTGGGTGCACACCGAACTCACCGAGACTCTTTTCTCCGATTGGTCACGCGCCAAGTCGATCACCGACCGAATCCCGATGGGGCGGTTGGCGGAACCTAGTGAGATGGCGTCAGTAGCTCTCTTCCTGGCCAGTGACGCATCCAGCTACGTCACCGGCCAGATGCTCGTGGTCGACGGCGGATGGACGGCAGCCTGAGCTGTTGATCAGTTGCTCGAGGTCAGGGCGAACAGTGTGAAGCCCCAGCCGATCGTGCTGCGACCTGCCTGCCGCAGCCCGGCCGCGGTGAAAAGCGCCTCATACTCGGCTCGGTCTCTGGAGCCTCCGCCGGACAGGCCGAAATCGACGAGATCTTCGGCATAGTCATGTGGGTAGGCGAGATAGGCATCGAAGACCTCAGTGAGGACGAGGATGCGTCCACTCGGACTCAGGTCTGACGCGAGGTCACTCAGATAGCGGGCGCCCTGCGCATCAGACATACCGTTGAGGGCGTTGACCAGCAGCACCGCATCCATCTGCGGCCCGACAATCCCGGTTGCCGTCACCTCGTAGCTCAATCGCCGGTGGGGTGCTGTCGTGGCTCGTAGCGCGTCAAGTTCGGCTTGCTGATCTGCGCACACCCGTGCCCGCAGGCCATCGTGGGCATTGACCAGCGCGGACGCGATGACAGCCGCTCCCAGACCGCGGATGCTGACCGAAGTGAGGTCGTCGAAGACCGCGGATTCGGCGAGGGGCGCCGCAAGATAGGCAGCCTTGGAGGCGTCGTCCGCGACTCGGTCGGCGACGATCGCCGGATCGCTCAATCGTGTCTGGGCCTCATCAAAGTGCAGCCAGTGGTGAGCCTGGGCCGGGTGATCGGGCGACTCGGTAGTGCCCGTGGCGTCCAGGAGCCCCAGCAGGCCGAACAACTCCCGCTGGGCATGGTCCGCTGCCAGATCGAGCTCATCGGCCAGATCTTCGTCGTTCAACTCGGTGCCGAATCCGGTGAGCCGATAACTGCCGTCGGAGTCGGCGTCAACGATCTCCAAGGTGACCAGGTAGCGCAGCAGTTTGGCCAGCAGGTCTCCGCGGGCGTGCGTCATCTCACCGATCTCGGCCAGTGTGCGAGGCCCGGATTCCAGTGCAGCGGGCAACCCGATGGTTACTGCGGCACGAATCGCGAACCCGGACAGAATGCCGGCGAGCTTGTCCATCTTCAGATGCTGGGCCATCGTGGACCCCATCACGTCCAAGCCCGCGAGGTCGTTCTCGGACGGTTGATCGGGCTGGCGCCGCCAATATCCGGTGATGTCCAGTTGGGCCTTCGTCAGATGCTTGTCGTCGCGCAGCCAGCGTCCGATCGCCGGAAGCGCGGTCTCATCGCCGGCAGCCAAGATCCAATCCGCGCCGGCGACTTGACCGACAGCCTATTGGATACGGTCGCGTTGCAAAAATGGGTGGTTCTGGTCCGACATGGGCCGGTGCATCGCTGGCCCGAGGCCTTCGTCCGAGCCCGACCTGCCGAGGCTTGTGGCGCGGAGCCTTCGAGCGTAGAAGTAGGTGTGAGATGAAAGAGACACGATCGGCGACACCGCGCTGCCCACTGCGTCCGGACGATCCATGCAGTCTGTGCCAACCGGGCGCAAACGGACCCCAGGACTGCGGGCTCGTCTACCTCGTGATGGACGATCCGGAATTGCGCGAGGTCTACCGGCAGATGAAGCAAAGCAAGCGCAAGCCATCGCCGACCCGCGGGTCCGCCACGACCACGGTCTGAGGCGAACCCGTTCGATCGGTCGCACGGATCGTTCGCCGGCCGGGGGAAAGCGACGCGCGAGCGGTCATCGCCTCGGTGGCACCGCCCGCGCATTATCTGTCCGGGTCGTCAGCGCTGCGGATCGTCGGTGCGGACGACCTCGACTCTCACCTTGGCCAATCCGGCGCCGATGCCTGCCAGTACGGTGATCACCGGAGCCATGAAGAGTGCGATCGCGCCACCGGCGATACCTGCGGCGAGCGGTACGGTCATCAACTGGCGGCCATCGGGATGGCGGATGATGATGCGGCGTACCGACGTGTCACGCCAAAGCTTCTTGATCGCGTTGACGAGTTGGTTGCCGGAGACCTCGAAGTTGTCGCGGGAGTCTGAGTTGAAGTTGTCCTGAGTCATGTTTCGACGCTAGCGACTGAGGCCGTCCAACCGAATAGATATGCGGGTTTTTGGGGTGCGGATAGGGGGTCCTCGCGACCCGATCGCCATCGCCGGGGATACCCAGGTTAGTGCGGCCTTGCCTCGCGGGGCGGGGAGGGATCTGCCGTTCTGGTGCCGGTCGCCCGCGACGATGCAAAGATTTAACTGATATACCGCGACGGTGGTATCTTGACGTCAAGATAATTTGCAGGATGGGGAAGCAGCATGAGCATTGACAGCTTTGGTGCCAAGGACTCACTTGAAGTCAATGGGACGTCTTATGGCTACTACCGGCTCGACAAAGTACCTGGCCAGGAGCATTTGCCGTTCAGCTTGAAGGTGCTGCTCGAGAACCTCCTGCGTACCGAGGACGGCGCGAACATCACGCACGATGACATCGCCTTCCTGGGCAACTGGGTAGCCGATTCGGAGCCGGATCATGAGATTCAGTTCACTCCGGCGCGGGTCATCATGCAGGACTTCACCGGAGTGCCCTGCATCGTCGACCTGGCCACGATGCGCGAGGCGATGGCCGATCTCGGTGGTGATCCGTCGAGGATCAATCCCCTGTCGCCCGCAGAGATGGTGATCGATCACTCCGTCATCGCCGACGTCTTCGGTTCCGCTCAGGCGCTGCGGCTCAACACCGACCTCGAGTACCAGCGCAACCGCGAGCGCTACCAGTTCTTGCGCTGGGGGCAGACCGCCTTCGATGACTTCAAGGTGGTGCCGCCGGGCACCGGTATCGTCCATCAGGTCAACATTGAGCACTTGGCACGGGTCGTCTTCCCGCGCGAGATCAATGGCGAGTTGGTGGCCTACCCGGACACCTGCGTGGGCACCGACTCACACACCACGATGGTCAACGGCCTGGGTGTGGTCGGCTGGGGCGTCGGTGGCATCGAGGCAGAGGCTGCCATGCTGGGTCAGCCGGTGTCGATGCTGATCCCGCGGGTGGTCGGATTCAAGCTGCTCGGCAAGCTCCCCGAGGGCACCACAGCGACCGACCTGGTGCTGACAATCACCGACCGGCTCCGCAAGCACGGCGTGGTGGGCAAGTTCGTCGAGTTCTACGGGCCGGGCGTGGCCGAGGTGCCGCTGGCCAACCGCGCCACGATCGGCAACATGAGCCCCGAATACGGCTCGACCATCGCGATCTTCCCGATCGACCAGATCACCATCGACTATCTGCGGCTGACCGGGCGCAGCGAGGACCAGCTGGCGCTGGTGGAGTCGTATGCGAAGGCTCAGGGCCTGTGGTTCGATCCGGACGCCACTGCCGAGTACTCGGAGTACCTCGAACTCGATCTGTCCACTGTGGTTCCGTCGATCGCCGGGCCCAAACGTCCGCAGGACCGGATCGCTCTCGCCGAGGCCCAGCAGGCATTCGAGGCGGCGCTGCCGACCTACACCAGCGACGCTTCGGCTGCGGTCGATGCGGTTATCAGCGACCAGTCGGTACGGTTGTCGAACGGCCTGGTGGGCATCGCCGCGATCACCTCCTGCACGAACACCTCGAACCCGAGCGTCATGGTTGGGGCCGGTCTGGTAGCGAAGAAGGCCGCCGAGAAGGGGCTGCAGCGCAAGCCGTGGGTGAAGACGACGCTGGCCCCCGGATCGCAGGTCGTCACGAGCTATCTCGAGCGTGCCGGACTCACTCCGTATCTGGATCAGCTTGGATTCGATGTCGTCGGATACGGCTGCACCACCTGCATCGGAAACTCGGGTCCGCTGATTCCCCAGGTGAGCAAGGCCGCGAATGCCGACGATGTGGTGGTCGTCTCGGTGCTGTCGGGCAACCGCAACTTTGAGGGACGCATCAATCCCGACGTGAAGATGAACTACCTGGCCAGCCCGCCGTTGGTGGTCGCCTACGCGCTCGCCGGATCGATGGACCTCGACCTGACCACCGATCCGCTCGGGCAGGACACGCAGGGCAACGATGTCTACCTTCGTGACATCTGGCCGAGCCCCGCCGAGATCGAAGAGGTGATCGCCGCCGCAATCGATCCCCAGATGTATGCGAAGTCGTATGCGGATGTCTTCGCCGGCGATGAGCGCTGGCAGACCCTGCCGACCCCGCAGGGCGACGTCTTCGAATGGGACGCTGAATCGACCTATGTGCGCAAGCCCCCCTACTTCGAAGACATGCCCGCCAAGCCCTCTCCGGTGACCGATATCTGCGGTGCCAGGGTTCTGCTGAAGCTCGGCGACTCGGTGACCACCGACCACATCAGTCCCGCGGGAGCTATCAAGCCGGATTCCCCGGCGGGCAAGTACCTGACAGAACACGGGGTCGAGCGCAAGGACTTCAACTCCTACGGCTCGCGCCGTGGCAACCACGAGGTCATGATCCGTGGCACCTTTGCCAATATCCGCTTGCGCAACCAGCTCGCACCCGGTACCGAGGGCGGCTTCACCCGCGATTTCAGCGCGCCCGGCGCGCCCGTGACTACGGTCTATGAGGCATCCATGGCCTACCAGCAGAAGGGCATGCCGCTGGTCGTGCTCGCCGGCAAGGAATACGGTTCCGGTAGCTCGCGCGACTGGGCCGCCAAGGGCACCATGTTGCTGGGCGTACGCGCCGTGATCGCCGAAAGCTACGAGCGCATCCACCGTTCGAACCTGATCGGTATGGGCGTCTTGCCGTTGCAGTTCCCGCCCGAAATGAATGCGGCTTCGCTGGGGTTGAGCGGGGAGGAGAGCTTCGCGATCTCGGGTGTCACCGAACTCAACACGGGTGTGACCCCGAAGACGGTCAAGGTGACTGCCACCGCCCCCGACGGCAAGGTGACCCGCTTCGATGCAATCGTCCGCATCGACACGCCAGGAGAACGCAACTACTACCTTAACGGCGGCATCATGCAGTACGTGCTGCGTAGCCTGAAGGGCTGACGGGGCCGGGCCTGCGTGGGATACCGGGTCGACAGACCCGCGGCCGGCGGCATCTTTGGGATGATGCTGTCGGCCGCAGGCGTCTCATCAGTCGTTGTCGGACGGCTCGCTTGCCGGCGCCGGTTGGGTAATAGTGTCGGCCGCTGACGTGGGTTCGTCCTCGACGGTTTTCTGGGGCTGCTCGCGATAGGGATTGCCGATGGTGGTCGAGGTCTTGGTCGCATTGCCGGTCTGATCGCGCAAGACCATGAATCCCGAGTCCAGGTCGAGTTCGCCCGGGCCCGAACCTCCTTGTTTGGAATCGACGTAGAGCGACTTCTCGGCGCGCTTGACTTCTTCCCAGTGCTTGGCTCCGGGCATGAACATGTTGACGAATTCGGTCACTTCTCTGCTCCTGCCAATTCGGCTCGCAACAACTCTGCCACGGCGTGCAACTGCTCGGACGAGGGCCTCGTTCGCGGCCAGAAGAATCCCCTCAGACCGTCGCCTTTGCTTCGGGGTACGACGTGCAGATGAAAGTGGGGAACCGACTGGCTGACTACGTTGTTGTTGGCGATGAAGGTGCCTTGGGCTCCCAGGGCTGCCTGCTGGGCCAAGCCCACGGTGCGGGCGGCTGTGAGGATCTCTGCGTAGTGATCGTCCGGAAGGTCGTAGAGCGTTTCGAAGTGCTCGACCGGGCAGATCAGCGTATGCCCAGGAAACAGCGGCCTGGCATCGAGGAAGGCGACCACGCGGTCGGTGCGCAGGATTACTTCTGCCGGCAGCCGTCCGGCGATGATCTGGTCGAAGACATCCACGCATCCATTCTGCGTCCTGCGCCTGACCAGTCCCCGGTGTATTCCGCACGAAATCACGCGGACGACGCGCCCACGGCGACCATCCTCTCGTTTTTGTCAGTGGCGGCAGGCATAATTGAAATCAATCGAACAAAGGTTCGAGATGCTTCGAGTAGGAGGAGGACGAGATGACCGCCATTGTCCATCGGTCGGCCGCCGACGTGTCCGTTCAGATCTTTGTGCCGCAAGGTTGGCCGGAGCGCGTCCAACCCCCGAGCACGCCGGGTTGGGAAGCGTCGGCGACCCACTGGCTGCTCGGTTGCTGCCCGCCGGACTTCCGCGAGTACACGGTGCTGCATCGTCATCCGGCCGTGCTGGCCCGGTTCGCGGCCGATTCCGTCGAGGCACAGATCCGGGCGACTCGACAGCGGCGCCTCGACGATCAGCCGAGTCTGCTGGACGATGAGGCCGAAGAGCTGCACCTGCTGGCGACGCGGAAGGCAATCGCATTGGTGGAGGAGGCGCTGCGCGGCAAGATCTTCATTCGCAGAGCCGTCGGCTGACTCCGAACCGGCGCCCGGTACGACTCTGCTCCTACTTGTGGCGAGCAAAACGACGTGGGGCATACTGAACAACCCGGGCAGTGCCGGTATCGTCGAACCATGCCCTTGTTGGATTCGATCAAGCAGCCAGCTGACCTGCGTGCATTGCGGCGCCCACAGCTGGATGTACTCGCCGCTGAGATCAGGCAGTTCCTGATCTCCAATGTGAGTCTCACCGGCGGGCACCTGGGGCCGAACCTCGGGGTTGTCGAGCTGACGTTGGCCCTGCATCTGGTTTTTGACTCGCCTCACGACCCGATCATCTTCGACACCGGGCATCAAAGCTACGTCCACAAGATCGTTACCGGGCGCCAGGGTGAGTTCGGTTCACTGCGGCAGAAGAACGGCCTATCGGGTTACCCCAGCCGAGCCGAATCCGCTCACGACTGGGTCGAGAACTCCCATGCATCCACGGCGCTGAGCTGGGCGGAGGGATTGGCCCAGGGCTTCCGGCTCCGCGGTGAAGCCGATCGGACGGTGGTCGCGGTGATCGGCGACGGGGCGCTCACCGGAGGCATGGCGTGGGAGGCTCTCAACAACATCGCCACGGCCGACGACCTTCCGCTGGTTGTGGTCGTCAATGACAACGGGCGCTCCTATGCCCCAACCGTAGGCGGGTTGTCTCGTCAGCTCGGGACGATCCGCACCGATCCGCGCTACGAGCAGACGCTGGACGCGATCAAGACGCAGATGCGGCGAGCACCATTCGGCCGCACGGCCTATGAGGTGTTGCACGGCATGAAGCTGGGCCTTAAGGACATGCTGGCGCCGCAGGTACTGTTCAGCGATCTCGGATTGAAGTACCTCGGGCCGATCGACGGGCACGATCTCGATTCGCTGGTTCAGGCTCTCGAGCTGGCCAAGGACTTCCGCAGGCCTGTCATCGTGCATGCCATCACCAAGAAGGGGCGTGGCTTCCGGGCGGCCGAATTGAACAAGGCGGATCACTTCCACACCGTTGGCCGCATCAACGCCACTACGGGTGAACCGATCAGCGCTGCCGTGCAGACGACCTGGACAGATGCTTTCGCCCAGCAGATGAGCGAGGCCGCCGATACGCATCCGAATGTCGTGGCGATCACCGCTGCGATGCTGCATCCGGTTGGGCTCACCCAGTTCGCTGCCGATCATCCGGAGCGAACCTTCGATGTCGGTATCGCCGAGCAGCATGCCATGACGATGGCCGCCGGGCTGGCGGCGGCGGGAATGCATCCGGTTTTCGCGGTCTACTCTACCTTCCTCAACCGTGCCTTCGACCAACTACTGCTGGACGTGGGAATGCATGGGCTCGGGGTGACGATCGTGCTCGACCGGGCCGGCATCACCGGGCCCGACGGCGCCAGTCATAACGGGGTCTGGGATGTCTCAGTCACAGGAATCGTGCCGGGGCTGATGCTTGCCAGTCCGCGCGATCAGCCGCGGCTCGCGGAAGTCTTCAACCAGGCCATCGATACCGACGATGCTCCCAGCCTCATTCGTTACAGCAAGGAAAAGCTGCCCGATCCGATCCCGGCAATTGCCCGCCGCGACGGCATTGACCTGTTGTCGGTGGACGATGACGCCGACGTGCTCGTGGTGGCCTGGGGGGCGATGTGCTCGCGTGCCCTCAAGGCGGCGGAGCTGCTGCGCGCCCAGGGCATCACGGCGGCAGTTGCCGACCCGGTATGGGGCCTGCCGATCAACGACGCACTGGTTGAGATGACCCGCGGCTACCGGCTGGTGGTCACCGTTGAGGACAATCTGATTGTCGGAGGCCTGGGGTCGCATCTCGAACTCGCCATGGATGCGGCCGGGATCGAGGTGCCGATGCACCAGTTCGGCGTCCCACAGCAGTACCTGCGGCCGGCCACCCGCAGTGAGATTCTGGCCGAGCTCGGGCTCACCCCGCAAGCAATCGCTCGCGAGATCACTCAGATCATGGTGGCCCGCGCTGAGCCCGCAGCCGAGACGCTTCGCGGCTAGGGGTCTCCAGATCCCAACCGCGGGCGCGTCCGGTCACGCGCACAGGGTCCCTAGGTCAGCTGAGTTTCTCCAGTACCAGCGGGACGATGAACCCTCGCTGCCAATCGCGGACATCGTGGGCGGTGAGCAGATCTGCCAGCGACGCAGCATCCAGCGACTCGAGTTCCCACAGCAGATCTTTGAGCGCGTTCGGGGAGATGAGGTTTTCCACCGGCACGTTCAACTGGTCGGCTAGCTCCATGACCGCTGGGCGAACCTGTTCCCAGCGTTGCCAGGCCTGCGGATTGAGCCGTTCCCAGTTGCGTGGGGCTGGGATCCCGGTGCTCGCGGTGCGCAACGGCGGAAGCTTGCTCGTGGGCAGTTCTGCGACCCGGTCGAGGGCTGCCAGCCATTCGGACTGGTAGGTCCGGGCCTGGCGGCGCTTGAATCCGTCGATGCTACGCAGTTCCCGTTCGGTAGGCACACCCGGATGGGTGCGGGTAACCACTGCAGCGAGTTCGCTGATGGCCTTGTCCTGCAGAATCTTCGAGGGCGCCTTGTCGGTCTCCTGGGCGACTCGGTCGCGCACCGTCCACAGCTCTCGCACGATCGCCAGACCACGGGGAGTGCGCACGTGATGTGAGCCGGAGGTGCGCCGCCATCGATCGGGATGCTCGGCGATCGGACGCACGGCCCAGCGGCACAGCCATTCGAATTCCTGTCGCGCCCATTCGTCCTTGCCTGCCGCAGCCAGTTCTGCGCTCAGCTGATCACGCAACTCCTGCAGGAGTTCGACATCGAGGGCCGCATAGGCCAGCCAATCGTCCGGGATCGGACGACGTGACCAGTCTGCTGCGGAGTGCTCCTTCAGCAACTGGACGCCGCAATGGCTGCCCACGAGCGCAGCGAGCCCGACTCGCGGTAGGCCGAGCAGGCGTCCGGCCAGTTCGGTGTCGAAGAGCTTGGTGGGACGTAGCCCGAGCTCAACCAGATTGTGCAGATCCTGGGTGGCGGCGTGGATGATCCACTCCTGATCGCCGATCAATTCCTGCAAGGCGAAGAACTGAGCGACCTCGGCGTCGTCGAGTTGGAAGGCCGTGGGATCGATCAGAATGATCCCCGAACCTTGACGCTTGAGTTGCAGAAGGTAGGCCTTGGACGAATATCTGAAGCTCTGCGCGCGCTCGACATCGATCGCCACCGGTCCATGACCTGCCCGCAGGGTGTCCATTGCAAGGCGCCGGCTGTGAGCGTCGTTGACGACCGGCGGCACGCCACTGGCCGGTTCAGCCAGAACCGGCAGATCCGCCAGGTCCTGCTCGCCTGTGTCGGTCATTGCCGTTCCAGTCGCGTTGTCAGCGAAATAACGCCGTCGGCCATCGGGGGCAGTCCGGCTGTGGTGCCTAGCAGCGCTTGCCAAGCAGCCAGATGGGGGACGATATCGACGAGTTCTGTGAACTCGGGCGTCCATGATGCGCGGATTTCGATCTCGGCACGGTCTGCTTCACCGGCCAGCTCCCCGAAACTGCGGCTGGAGACTGCTGTGACGGTTCCCGAAGCGTCGTGGTATTCGGCGTCGTTGGTCACCAGAGCCTCGGTCAGCCAGGTCCAGCCGACTTCGGCCAGCAGGGGATCGGTGACCATCTCCAGATCGACATTGGCTCGAGCGAAGCTGACGCATCGGTACGTGCCGTGCCAGGCCTGGCTGCCGCTCGGGTCGTACAGGACGATAAGACGCCCGGTGCCGGCCTCGTCATCGGTGGTGGATAGGACGCTTGCCTCGATGGCGTAGGCATGCGGCGCAATGCGTTGGGGCGCCGGTATCTGCTCGACCTGTATCTCGGGGCGCCAGCCGAAGGACTCGATCGCGTCGGTAATGCGTTCGAAGGATGAGTCACCGCTCATCAGCGTCTCGACCTCACTTAGCACATCCCTGACAATAGGCGGCAGCCCTGCTGCGGGCCCGTAGACGCGCCGACCAGGTGTCAGGCACCGGGCTGCGCACCCCGGTCGGCCTGGTCGTCGGGTTCGAACGTCAGACTGATCGAATTGATGCAGTAGCGCAGGTCGGTGGGCGTGTCATAGCCCTCGCCCTCGAAGACATGTCCCAGGTGCGAATCGCAGTTCGCACAGCGCACCTCGACACGCGGACGGGCGAACAGCGAGCGATCTTCGAGATAGCGCACTCGCTCCTCGGCAAGCGGGCCAAAGAAGCTCGGCCAACCGCAATGCGACGGGAACTTGGTTGTCGAGCGGAACAGTTCGGTGCCGCAGGCGCGGCAACGGTAGACGCCCTCGGTCTCGAGGTCGGTGTACTCGCCGACGAAGGGGGCCTCGGTACCGGCTTCGCGCAACACGTGGAATTCGTCCGGATTCAGCTTGAGGCGCCATTGCTCATCGGTGAGCCTGAAAACGCCGTTGCCTGGCATTGAAGTGGTCATATCGACTCCTCTCGCACAATCTCCAGCCTAGCCAGCTGGTTAAATCCTCAATTGCTTGCACTGACCCCTAGGCTTGATGCATGGCGACGACTGCGGTGCAACTGGATGTCGCGGGTATTGAGGTGAGGCTGTCCAGTCCGGACAAGATCTATTTTGCGGAGCTGGGCATCAGCAAGCTCGATCTGGCGAACTATGCGATCGGCGTTGGCGAGGGATTCCTCGCCGGACTGCGGATGCGCCCGACCACGCTCGAACGATGGCCCGGCGGTGTGCGGGAAGGCATGAGAATGGCTACCCGGGCCGATGGCAAGGGCGATGCCTTCTACCAGAAGCGGGCTCCCGAAAAGCGCCCGGAGTGGGTGGACGTTGCCGAGATCACGTTTCCTTCGGGCCGCAAAGCCACCGCTATCATCCCGTCGAATCTGGCCACGATCATCTGGGCCATGAACCTGGGAACGCTGCGCTTCCATCCGTGGCCGGTGACCGCTCCGCAGGTCGATCTGGTCGACCAGCTTCGGATCGATCTGGATCCACAACCGGGCACCGACTTCGCAGACGCGACAGTAGCAGCCTTGGAACTGCGCGAAGTGATGGGAGAACTGGGGCTCGAGCCCTACCCGAAGACCAGCGGTGGACGCGGCATCCATGTTTTCTGCATGATCGAGCCGGTCTCGTTCGTGGACGCCCGGCATGCGGCGATCGCGATCGGACGAGAACTCGCCCGCCGGATGCCCGATCGGGTGACGGTCGACTGGTGGAAGGAGAACCGTGGCGAGCGCATCTTCGTGGACTTCAACCAGATGGCCCGTGACAGGTTGATGGCCAGTCCGTACTCGGTGCGTCCGGTGCCGCAGGCCCGGGTATCCGCTCCGCTGACCTGGGACGAAGTACCGCAGGTGCATCCGGACGACTTCACCGTGGTCACCATGCCCCAGCGATACCGCGAACGCGGGGACGTCTGGGCGCCACTGTATTCGTCCAAGCCACAGAGCGTCGAACAGGCGCTGCGACGCTACGAACTCGGATTGAGCATGGGCCTGACAGACATGCCCTACCCTCCCGAGTACCCGAAGATGCCGGGTGAACCGCCCAGGGTGCAGCCGAGCAAGCAGAAGCGGGACGACAGCCAGTACTCATCGCCGTCCGTATAAGGGCCGTCCGGTCGGACGACGAAGAGCCGATCAGGGGCGGAGATCAGAGCCGTCCGACGATCAAAGCACCTGGCGAGCGGCTGTTTCGACTACGGACTCGGCCATCTGTGGCGCGAACTGGTCGTCCAATAGTTCCATGGCCGCGAAAGAGTACCGGGCCATCGCGAGATCCCCGATCCGCGGATCAGGACCTAAGGGGGCGCTGACCGCCAGAGCACCGTTGGCGAGCGCGAGGTCGGCTTGCTGCCGGTAGGCCTCGGTGGGGGAGATGAACAGCGAGCCGACCGCGATGTTGCGGCGTCCGATATGACGCAGGCTAGCGATCGCGGCCGCGACATCCGGGCCGGAGCCATCGCCGTGAGCGACCAGGACAGGCAGCTTGTGATGAGTCGCCCACTGCCGGGCGCGGCGGGCGATGAGGCCGGCACCGCGAGTATCCCCCCAAGACGGAGTGAGAAGGACCAGGCCGTCGAGTTCGGTGGCATGAACGGTCGACAGTACATTGCGCAGCCGCATGTCGAGCAGATTGAGCAACTCGAGGGCCGGGCCTATCGGCCGAGCCATCACCGACTTCACTTCCGGGCGGTGATCACGGACCGCGGATAGCACGCTGACCATCTTCTCGGCCGGTCCGCAGACCCGGGAGAGATCGAGTGGGACGAGTACGACCTCGTCGACGCCGCGGTTGGCCAGGGCTCCGATCACCTGAGGGCCGGTTGGAGGGCAGCTGTCAGCGAAGGCCAGATGAATCGAAATGGTCGGACGCTGCGACTGCAACTCGTGGCGCAGGGTGTGATACACCTGCTCGACTCGAGAATCGGTCGTGCCTTGCGCAAGAAGAATCAACGCCGGAGCGCTCATCAGCTGCCTGCCCTTTCCCTCATATTCTGCTGAAGGCCCGGCGCCCTTGCCGCGTCACGTAGCTTTAAGATGCGACGCGGGGGGCACCCAAAGCAAATTTGATCTCAATATCTGAGACGCAGCGGCAATAAAACTGTCGGAGTTGCCATGGGGGCTGTCGATTGGGCGCACTCGCAAAGCAGAAGATCTTTCGGTTTTCCACCCCTAGGGGGCTGCTGCTATGGGGGTGCTGCCGATTTCGTGCGCGGAGCGGTTCGCTTCGGTGTACAAGCGTCCGTGCGCTCCGTGAGGCTGCTCTTGCACCGGCCGCCGGCCGCTCGAGGCATTCCGGTGGGTGGCCCCGGCGATGGATGATCCAGCGGCCCCGTCGCATCGCGTGCCGGACCCTCAAATGCCAGTCGAGTGCCACGAGATCCGCAAGAAGACCCGGCTCCAGGGGTTTCCTCCAGTAGGAGTGTCCCGGTGATGTCGTGTAGAGGTCGCGTGGCCGAGAAGGGGCCGCTCGAGCCAGGTATATTCCATAGTCAAATGGCACTTCGCCAGGGTGGGCGATACTGGGTTCGAACCAGTGACCTCTTCGGTGTGAACGAAGCGCGCT
>NZ_JAVTWX010000130.1:0-4502 GCF_032229645.1 Brooklawnia sp. | reverse complement strand
CTCTGGGTGGCGATCCGGCATGCAATGCCCGGGTATGGCGCGGTTGTGTATGACACAATTGTGGAATGGAAGCTGTCCGGATCACGAGTACGGCTCGAAAGCACAAGCTGTCGAGCCGCCGGATCCGCGAGGCCCTCGCGGGAGCCGTATTCGTCGAGATGGATGGCGACATGGCGCTTTACGTAGGCGTCGACGCAACAGGTTTGGCGATCGAGCTCGGAATAGTTCGAGATGATCGCGGTGCAGGGTTTGCGGTCGTCCATGCGATGCCGAGGAGATGGAGGAACGATGAACAGTAAGAAGCCCCCCGAGGGATTCCCGGCCACCTTCGGCCCCGACGTGGTCGTCACCGATATCGATCTCGATGGCGAAGTATTTGTGGTCGGTGGGCGCCGTTTGACCGAACGGCGCGCCGCAGAGCTGGCTGAGCGCGCGGAGCGGCGGGGTGGTCGTCCATCACTGAGCGGTGGTGGAAAGCGCTCTCCGGCACTGAGTTTGCGAGTGACGCAGAGCGATCGTGACCGGCTGGACGCGGTCGCGGCAGCGCAGGGCCGGCGATCATCCGACGTGGTTCGTGACGCCCTGCGGGAGTATCTCGACAGGTATGCTTCCTGATCGCCCACGGCGCTCTCAGCTGTGACCGTGCTAGCGCGGAATCCTACGCTGGCTCGTGACAGAATCGAGACATTCATACGGATCCAAGGAGGTATCCATGCCCATGCTGAACGTTGGTGGCGACCACCCCACCGAGATCTACTTCACCGACAGCGCAGGGATGGGCAGGCCGGTCGTTCTGGTGCACGGCTGGCCGGCGTCCGAGGCGTCCTGGAAGCAGATCGGCGCTGTTCTGCAGCGGGCGGGCCACCGGGTCATCGCTTATGACCGACGCGGGTTCGGGCGATCCGGCAAGCCGGGCTCCGGTTTCGACTACGACACCTTCGCTGCCGATCTTGACGCACTGCTCTGCGAACTCGATCTGGTCGACGTCGCGCTGGTCGGATTCTCGATGGGCGGCGGAGAGGTCGCCCGCTACGTCGCAAACCACGGGACCGGGCGCATTACTGCGGCTGGCTTCATCGCTGCGATCACACCCTGCCTGGACGCGACCCTGCCCGACAACCCCGATGGCGCTTTCACCCCGGACGCGGCCGCCGAGATGCAGTCCGGCCTGCTGGCCGATCCGCCCGGTTTCCTCAAAGGCTTCCTGACCAATTTCTACTCGGTGCCCACCGATGATGGCGGGGCGAAGCTGATGGTCCCTGCGTCCGAGATCGACCATTCGATCATGATCGCAGGGCAGGGCAATGTGAATGCTCTGGCAGCTTGTATCCCCTTGTGGCTGACCGATTTCCGGCAAGATCTGGCGAAACTCAAGGTGCCGGCGCTGGTGATTCACGGCCAGGGCGACCAGGTCGTGCCTTTCGCGGCAAGCGGTGCGCGGATGCCACAGTTCTTGGACGCCGTCACCATGAAGCCGATCCCGGACGGCCCGCACGGGCTGCTCGCCTCGCACCCGGACGAGGTCGCCCAAGCGTTGCTGGCCTTCCTCGCTTAGCCTGGCATCGCTCGCTCGGGCAACATGAGTGAATTGGCCCGCCGAGTTGGCATGAGTCGTGACGGGCTTTACCGAGCGCTGTCCGAGAACGGGAACCCCACGTGGTCGACCGTCCTAAAGGTCACTCGGGCTTTGGGGATTCGTCTGGAGCCGCACCGCGATCACGAGCTGGTATAGACCACACACGTGGGGTGCGGACGCATTGCAGCCTCCGCACCCCACGTGTTGGCAGAAATCAGGCCTTGGACGACTTCGCCCATTTGTTGATGTCGGCATCGACAGCGCACGTGCCGATCTCGGCCAACTCATCGGCGCTGAACGAGAGGTTCTGCAGCGCACCCAGCGAGGTTTCTAACTGCTTGACGCTGGACGCGCCGATCAGCGCCGAGGTCACGCGCTCGTCCCGCAGCACCCAGGCGATGGCCAACTGAGCCAGCGACTGGCCGCGTTTGGCGGCGATGTCATTGAGAGCACGCAACTGCCAGATGTGCTTCTCGTCCAGGTATTCGATGGGCAGCGAGCCGCCGCGGGCCGCCCGCGAATCGGTGGGCACCCCGTTGAGATAGCGATCGGTCAGCATGCCCTGGGCCAATGCGCTGAAGGCGATGATGCCCATGCCCTGCTTCTCGGCCTGCTCGATCAAAGAGCCGTCATCGCCGGTGGGCTCCTCGATCCAGCGGTTGATCATCGAGTAGCTGGGCTGATGGATCAGCAGCGGCGTCCCGAGTTCGCGCGCGATCTCAGCGGCCTCGCGGGTGCGCTCGGCGGAGTAGCTGGAGATGCCGGCATAGATCGCTTTGCCGCTGCGTACCGCCTGGTCGAGGGCGGAGATGGTCTCTTCGAGTGGAGTATCGGGATCGAAGCGGTGCGAGTAGAAGATATCGACGTAGTCGACACCGAGACGACGCAGCGACTGGTCGAGCGAGGAGAGCACGTACTTGCGTCCGCCGCCGCCCTGCCCGTAGGGACCGGGCCACATGTCGTAGCCGGCCTTGGTCGAGATCACCAGCTCGTCGCGATATGGCGCGAGGTCGGTGCGCAGCAGCTCGCCGAAGTTGATCTCGGCCTGGCCGGGCGGCGGCCCGTAGTTGTTCGCGAGATCGAAATGCGTGATGCCGGCGTCGAAGGCGGCTCGCACGATCTCGCGCTGGTTGCCGGCGGTGTGCAGATCACCGAAGTTCTGCCAGAGCCCGAGCGAGATGGCGGGCAGCAGAAGCCCGGAACGTCCGCAGCGCCGATAGATCATTGACCCGTCATAGCGGGCCGGGTCTGCCTGATAGGCGATTCCGTCTGTGAGCATGTCTCCATTGTGTCCAACGCCGGAAGACAGTGCTGCCGAACGCCGTTCATCGCTTCGCGAAGCGCTGCTCACAAGGCGCTTTGCGATTGCCAATCCGCCCAGCTATAGGTCCAGCAACCGATCGTCTGATAGGCCTGCACAGGGAAGGTGCTGCCGGTGAACTCGGCCGGATCGCCCACCTGGGTGAAGCCGTACAGCCACTGAGCGTTCGCGTCGGTCATACCGGTGCAACCGTGGCTGACATTGCGGTAGCCGTGGTCGGCATCGGCCCAGGGGGCCGCATGGAAGTACTCGCCGGACCAGGTCAGCCGCTGCGCCCAGTAGACATCGAGCTTGTAGCCCTCGGACGAGCTGTTGCTCACCCCGAACGTCTCGGAGTCCATCACGACCGGACTCTGCTTCTCCATGACCACCTTGGTGCCGATCATGGTTTCGAGCCCCGGCTTGCCGCAGCTGACAGGGATCGTGTTGACGAGCGCGCCGTTCTGGTAGCAGGCCAGCGAGTGGTTGTCGATATCGGTCACCATCACGCGCAGGTCGCCGTAGAGGTAATCGGCGGTGGCATTGTTGGCGATCCAGGTGTCGCCTGCCGGGAGCCCGGCGGCCTGCACCTCGACATGTGCGGTGGATCCCGACTGCCAGTATTCGCGGGGACGCCAGAACAGCGTCGTATTGTCGGACCAGCCCCAGGAGCCCTCCTGAACCGGGCTGGTCTGCACGGACGCCGTCTTCTCGATGGCCGCGCGCTGATCGTCGTTTACCGGCATGTCGAAACGTACCCAGATCGGCATCCCGTTGCCGACGGCCACGCCATCGGCGTAGCGGAAATCGACTTCTACCACCAGTGCGGGATTGACCGTTGCGATGGACGCCGTCACTGTCTTCTGGCGCTTCTTCGAGTCCTGCGCGGTGACCTCGGCGGTATAGCTGGATCGCACGTCCAGGGCACCGCGATCGGGCGTCCACTGGGTGGCGTTGACCTTGCCGGGAATCTGGTTGCCGGATGCGTCGGTGACCGCCACCGAACTGATGGTGCCGTTCTCGACCGTGATGTCGATCGGCTCGTTCGGCCACATCGCGTCCAGACCGTGTGCGGTGCTAATGGTGATGGCCGTTGCGCCTTCGCCGCTGGTGGCCGGCTCTCCGTTCTGGCCGGACGAGACCCCGGCTGCCGGCGTCCCACCGTCTGTCAGGGGCTTGGCGCAGCCGACGAGGGTCAGGCCCGCAGCACCCAGCAGAGCACTCCGCCGGGTCAGCTGATGCGGAGAAGATGTCATTGAAACCTCCAAGCGTCCTCCCCATTTTAGGTCACAACGGCCGAAGAGCCTAAGAACCGGCTAGTCAGATGGCGGCGCGGTTGCCATCATGGATGCATGACTCAGCGCGCGGTGCGGGTGGTGGTGAGCGGACGCGTCCAGGGTGTCGGGTTCCGGTGGTCGGCGCTCGACCGAGCGCAGGCACTCGGCGTCGATGGCTGGGTGCGCAATCTCGATGACGGGTCGGTCGAGGCCTGGGTCGAAGGCGATGCGCACGCGGTCGCCCAGATGATCGACTGGCTGCGCGAGGGCCCGGCCTGGGCCGACGTCCACCGTTACCAGGTCAGCGAGCAGGCACCGCTCAACATCAACGGCTTCCACGTGCGATGAG
>NZ_JAVTWX010000129.1:0-28219 GCF_032229645.1 Brooklawnia sp. | reverse complement strand
GTCCGACGACCCACTCATCGCGGCGTCGGCAGGGCCAAGGAGACGCACTCGAACACGACTGACTGAGGAGGAAGTGGACGCTATGCGGACAGCCCGCGCGCAGGGTGTGAGCGTGAACGCCCTGGCGCGCCGATTCGGGATTCACCGGGGCACGGTATGGGTGAAGACGCAGACAGCCAGAAGCGAGTAGCGGTCACGGGCGATGCGTCAAAGTCGTGGGTACCGTGGTGGTGTCCTTGATGTAGTCGCCCAACTCGGGGATGAGCATCGCCGACAGGCACAGCACCTCACGGTGTGCAGCAGCAAGGTCGCGTCCCGGTTGAGTGCCGAACAGCGGCTCGTGATGCGAGGCACGGTTGCGAGCGTTGTTGATCGTTGTCAGCGAGCGTTCGAGCGCAACTCGGCTGGTCTTCTTGGGCCAGGCGAGATGCAGATAGGGCACCCACAGCGTCTTCTCGTGGGCAGCATCGGTGCAATGCCGCCAGAAACCGAACGAGAGTTCAGCGATCACTTCCCCCGGCTTGGCTGAGGCGCCACCACAGCGGCGGATCGCATCAGCGACGGTTGCACGGTTTCGGGCGTTCAGGTCTGCGCGTTGGCCACGCCGAGTGCGCCAGAGCGGTGCAAGTACCGGTGAGGTGGGATCGAAGAGCCAGTGCTGCACGCCATGCCACCGCGCAGTCATGACGGAGTCGTAGGTGTTGCGAACAGCGACCTCGACGTGCGCGATGTCGCGCATGAGTGCGGCACCGAGCTGCAAGTTCCACTCGTACAGGGCCAGTGCGCGCTGATGGTCGTTCCCTGCTTCCCGTAGGTAGCGGGCGAGCCTGGGGGTTGAGAGCCATGTCTCAACCCACGCTGCCGCCACTGGACGGTCGGGCGCAGGTGCGGTCATCCGGCTACTCTCGGTGGGAGGCGGGTATGTCAAAGCCCCGGCGAGATGTAACTCTGTTGCCAGAGTCAGCGCTCCACCGGGGCGTCATCTCAAGAGTAGCACCCTGTTCCGAAGCTCTCCAGCGGCAGGCCAACCCGGCAGGAATCTAGAGAAGCTCTACGGACCTTCGCCTGACTCCATGCCAGAACGTAGGTACTCGTTGATGTCCTGGCTTCCGAAATTCGCACCGGGAGGCGGTAGAAGACCGGACTTCCGCAGAGCCGCATACGCCTGCTGATTGTGCTCGAAATACTCTCGCTTCAGGCGCCCATCTTCCTCAGGCGTATCTCCAACGCGGCGGAATTCTCGTGGAACCTGGAGATATTCTGAGGATCCATCTGAGAAGAATCGCCTGGCGCTCATGCTGGTCATACGGTGCTCGCTCAGAATGTCCAAGCAGCGTCTGCCGTCAGCACCGGTGTTCCATACCCAGCCAATGTGCCAACCACGATGAAAATGGTGGCCGTTCTCTACCGAGATCAAATCCGAGGCAGTTAGCGCCCATGCCTCTCCAGAATCACCAAGCGCACTTCGTGCGCATCGTTCCATGTCGTCAATCACGTTCGCCCTGCGCCTCATCGGAAGGCTTCGCACCAAGTGTGTGGATCAGTCGACGTCTGAGATGCGCCTTGCGGGATTCAAAGAACACTGAGAACTCTGCAAGGTCGAGTGGGAGATTGTCGAGGTCGTTCTCCGCGATGTAGGTCACCCGTTTCTCGTCGCTCGGGAATGCGGCATCGATCCAGTCGGCAGGGAGCGCGTCCTGCTTCTCGATGTTCGCTGTGCCCGCGAGGAGCTGGAGGTTCGGCAGTAGGTTCACCGCGCCCAGGTACTCGCCGATCCTCTCGGCCGGAATCCCTGACTCAGTGAGCTTCTTCTTCGTGAAACGTGACCTCGGGAAGATGTGGTCCTCGTGGAACTTCTTGCCCAGGTCGAGCCCCGGATACAGGACCGACAATACCGAGAAGGTGCGCTGGCCTCCGTACTTGAGGTTCAGCAGATCGTCGATCTCGGCGTTGTCAAAGGCAAGGCTCTTGCCGGCCGTCGCCATCGCTTCCTCGACCGCAGCGACCGGGAAGTCCGAGCCTGCGTTCTCTCGCAAGACATCGCGGATGCGGGTCAACAGGGTGTCGAGACCGGAACCCCAGATGCCACGCTTGATGAGCGATCGGGTGACCCAGCGTTGGAGCGCGAGCCGGTCGGCCGCGTTCGCAGTCGAGTCGAGGTAGGAGTCCGTCGCGCCTCGCAGGTGGAGGTAGTACGCAAGTGGGACGATGACGCTGTTCGCGGTGAGGTTTCGTTCGTTGTAGCCGAACTGTTGCAGCAGGGTCGCGGCCCGCAGGAGTGCGCCCTTGATCTGAGGCCAGGCCTCCTCGACCTTTGCCATGTTCGACTGGGTGAAGTTGGTGACCTTGAACCGGACATCCACGTCCGCGATCGTCAGCGCGGTCTTCAGCACCACGTCTTTGGAGAACGAGAACTGGCGGCCCGCGTTGCTGTTGATCTCAGCAACCAGGGAGCGGACCTCTTCGCGAGCATCGAGGTCTCGCCACTGGTTCGTGGCCATCGACAGCAGCAGGTCGGAGTACGAGAGTGTCGTGCCGCCGCTGTTCACGCGGACGAAGATTTCCAGCACCTTGTCCGCGTCCTGATCGGTGACAAGGAAGTAGTTCATCGGCTTCAGCACGCGGATCGCTTCGTAGAGGTCGTACAGCCGTTGGAACGCATCGGCAGACCCAGCGATGTTCCGGCGTGTCAACTCCTGCATGATCGCCGGTCCAGCGTTGGCAAGGCCAAGGACAGCTCCGACCCGGAACCACTTGTCCTCGCCGCCCTCCTCGGCTGCGGCTTCCTTCTCGGTGAGGAACCGCAAGTCGTACTTGAGTCCGAGTTCCTCATCGTCCTTCATGGCTGGTGAGGAGAGGAATCTGCGGCTGCGGGTGACGCGGCGAGATGAGCCTGACCTGGGCAAGCTCATCGAGTGGGTACTCGGCATCGCCGACGCACGGCACCGCGCCTGCGCCGCTGGCGAGCCCGACCCCTACGGGCTCCAGCTGCCTAACGAGCTCGCCGAGGCACCTCCAGCCCTTCGGATTGTCAGGGGTGCGCGAGAGAATCGAGACCAAGCACCGCTCCCGCAAGGAGGCCCACCATGAGCACCGCGATCACCACTGACGCCACTGTTGAGACGGATGCCGCCTCTGCGACACCCATGCTGCTCGCGGTGTCGTATCTGCGTGTCTCGACGCGGGAGCAGGTAGAGCGCGGCGGCACGGACGAGGGCTTCTCGATCCCGGCGCAGCGCGAGGCGAACACGCGGAAGGCTGCCGAGCTGGGTGCGCGGGTCGTGCGGGAGTTCGTCGATGCTGGGGAGTCGGCCAGGTCGGCGGATCGCGACGGGTTGCAGGAGATGCTGGCGTTCATCACCGCATCCCGGGTGACGTTCTGCATCGTACACAAGCTCGACCGGCTGGCCCGCAACCGTGCCGACGACGTGGCAATCCACCAAGCACTTCTGTCTGCTGGGGTGACGCTCGTGTCGGCGACGGAGTCCATCGACCAGACGCCGTCGGGGATGCTGGTGCACGGGATCATGTCGTCAAGTTCGCCGACCTCATGGCCAACCGCGCCAAGCTCGAATCAGAGAGCGACAAGCTGCTCGCGGCGCACTTCGCCGACGCCATCGACCTGCCCACCTTGAAACGGCATCAAGACCGCATCCGCGCGGGCCTCGCGGACGTGAACCGGCGTCTTGCGGAACACGACGAACATCACACCGGCGGACGGGCCTTCCTGCATGACAGCCTGCGGCTGCTGACCGACGCGCACCATGCTTACGCTCGATCTGGCGACGCCGACCGCAGGCTCGCCTGCCAAGCGTTCTACACCCGGCTCGACATCACCGACGACGAACAACTCCGCTCCCGCCTCGCAGAACCCTTCGCCACCATCATCCGCGAAGCACACGAACGCGAGCGCGACGGAGGCAGTGAGGCGGAACACGAACACGACACACCTACGCATGTCACGTGTTCCCGTAAGACACTTTGGGTGGAGCATAGGGGGCTCGAACCCCTGACCTACGGCTTGCAAAGCCGTCGCTCTACCAGCTGAGCTAATGCCCCAACACCCGCGAGATCTCCCACGGGCTCGCTCATCCTACTAGCCACACCCGCTCGGTACCAACCCCGCTTACGCGGCCTGGTTGACTGGCCGGTTTAGGCTTATGCCCATGGTTTCGCACCGTTTCCGCACGCAGCGTGAGCAGGTCAGTCACGCGCTGCAGCGCCGTGCAACCCTTGAGGCGATGCGTCACCCGCAGGCTCTACTCGCCGGTCTCGACCCTTGCGACGCCGATCCGCTGCTCGTTCGTTCGGCGCTGCATCATGGCTACTCGGCCGAGCGTGACTGCCCGGTCTGTGTCTCCACCAGGCTGACGCTGCTGAACTACGTTTTCGGTGATCAGCTCGGCCAGTTCTCGGGCCGCATCAAATCGGACGAAGAGCTCGCCGAGATGGAAGACCAGTTCGGCGAGTTCAAAGTGCGTGTCGTGGAGATTTGCCCGGATTGCGGCTGGAACCATCTAATAGAGACGTTCGTGTTGGGCGATGGCCACCGGCGCCGTCCGCCACGCAGACAGCAGACAGCAGAGGACATCTATGGCTGAGAAGGCAAAACCGGCGCGCGCATCCGAGCAGACCAAAT
Source organism: Brooklawnia sp. (assembly GCF_032229645.1). NCBI lineage: Bacteria > Bacillati > Actinomycetota > Actinomycetes > Propionibacteriales > Propionibacteriaceae > Brooklawnia > Brooklawnia sp. The sequence goes on along the minus strand of NZ_JAVTWX010000129.1, from coordinate 23,580 downwards.
CCGGCAAAGGCGCCGGCAAGAAGAAGGGCGGGCCGCTCCGCCGGATTCTCACGATCGGTGGCATCGTCGTCCTGGCATTGCTCCTGGTGATCAGCATCGCGGGGCTCATCTTTTACGAACGCACCGAACTGCCCGATCCGAACGCGGAGTTCGCCACCCAGACCTCCCGGCTCTACTTCCGCGACGGCACCACCGAGATGGGCTCGTTGGCCGTCCAGAACCGCACCAGCATCTCCTACAGCGAGATGCCGCAGTCGATCAAGGACGCGGTGGTCGCGGCCGAGGATCGCACCTTCTGGACGAATCAGGGCGTCGACTTCAGGGGCATGGGGCGCGCCGTGGTCGGCATCTTGACCAACCGGGAGATCACCGGCGGTGGCTCGACGATCACCCAGCAGTACATCAAGATCCGCTATCTCACCAGCGAACAGACGTTCAGCCGTAAGTTCACCGAACTGGCGTTGGCCATCAAGATGGACAAGGCCGAATCGAAGGAGCAGGTGCTCGAGGGCTATCTGAACACCATCTACTTCGGACGAGGCGCCTATGGCATCCAGGCTGCCGCCGAAGCCTTCTTCCAGGTCAATGCCGCCGATCTCACCATCGGTCAGGCTGCGGCCCTCGCGGCGATGGTCAACACACCGTCCGCGCTCGACCCCGCCAGCGGCGACGCCGCCAGCCAGGCGCTGCTGGAGCGCTATAACTACGTGCTCGACGGCATGCTCGACCCGATGGGCACCATCACCCAGGCGGAGCACGACGAGTTCTATAACCAGCTGCCCGAGTTCCCTGACATCCCAGTATCGGATGTCTACGGCGGTCCCAACGGCTTCCTGATCGACATGGCCACCAACGAGCTCGAAGCCAACGGCTTCACCGCCGAGCAGATCAACGGTGGCGGGCTCACGATCGTCACGACCGTGGACTCCGGCATGCAACAGTCCGCCATCGACGCCGTCGAATCGACGGTGCAGAGCGCGGTCGAGAACGCTCGCGGCTCGCTGGACGAAAGCGGCAACTGGGTTGCGCCCGACCCCAACGGTCTGCACACCGGGCTGGCGTCCCTCGACGTAGCCACCGGCGGCATTCTCGCTCTCTACGGCGGCAGCGACTTCGTCTCGGACTCGCGCAACTGGGCCACCACACCGCGCTACGCGGCCTCCACCTTCAAGGTCTGGGGCGCGGTCGCGGGACTGCGCAACGGCTTCGGACTGAGCTCCACGCTGCGCGGCTCCAGCTACACCCCGGAGGGCGACTCGGTGGCGGTGCATAACGACTCAAATGCGCAGTACGGCACGATCACCTTGCAGACTGCGATCCGTGATTCGGTGAACACCGCGTTCGTCGACTTGGTCGGCAGGATTCCCGACGGTACCGAAGAACTCGTCAGGGCCGCGACCGATGCCGGCCTGACCGAGTACGACTCGTGGGCTCCGCAAGGCGGCCGGATGGTCCTGGGCGAGGGCGAGGTCAGTGCCCTTGAGAACGCCACCGGCTACGCGACCCTGGCCAACAACGGCGTACGCAACGACACCCATATCGTCGCCGAGGTGCGCGACGCCTCCGGCAGCGTGATCTTCAGCGGCAACACGGAGGGCACCCAGGCCATTGAGGACGGCGTCGCTCGCGACGTCACCTACGGACTGGAAGGTGCCGCAGAGGCAGCGCAGCGCAACGCCGTCGGAGGGCGCGACGTGGCTGGCAAGACCGGCACCGAGGGCATCGCCGCGGGCCAGGACGGCGCAACCGGGCAGATCACCCGCGCTGCATGGCTGGCCGGATACACCAAGCAGATCGCGACCGCCGTCGTTATGGTGGCCGGCGACGACGGCAACGGCAACCTCGATGTCTACAACCCGTCGTGGCGCAGCGCCTTCTACGGGGCCGGCTATCCGACCGAGGTTTGGGCCTCCTACATGGCCGAGGCGACCGAGGGCCTGCCGTATGCCAGCTTCGACCCGCCAGCCAATATCCAGCCGACCGTCCGGAACACGTTGCCTGGAAATGTCCCGACGACCACTCAGGCGCCGACGACGGCTCCCGAGAGCACCGAGCCCGAGGACGAGCCTGAGACGACGGCCACAGAGCATACGTCCGCGCCCGAGACGACAACGACGGAGACGACGGCTCCCGAGACCACCGCTCCCGCGCCCACCAACGAAGAGCCGACCGAGGCCGAGACGACCAGACGAAGGTGACCGGCCCACGCAGCGGGAGAATGGCTGGGTGAGCGAGCCAGCAGATTTCACCTATCGAGTTGGCGGGTCCGTGGGGTCACGGGCCCGCCGGCTCGGCCTGTGGTTCAATCCGGCGTTCTACGCATTCGTTTCGGCGACCCTGACCTGGCTGGTCGTCATCTGGCGGCAGGTGCCCTGTCGTCCACTGCCCGGCGACGCCTTCCCGAACCCGTTCATGCGGATGTGCTACAGCGACATCCCGATCCTCTATCTCAATCGCGACCTCAGTATTGGCTCAGGGATATACACCGATATATCGCTTGAGTATCCGGTCTTGACCGGTGGCTTCGTGGCTGTGACTAGGGCGGTCACCGCTCTGCTCGGCGCGACGATCTCCCCGGACGCCAGCTTCGACGAGCGGCTGGCCGCCTCCCAGCTCTTCTTCCAGGTGAACGCGATCGTCCTCTTCATCTGCTTCCTGGTCACCGTGCTGGTGCATCTGCGGATCGGACGCGGGTCACCCGAAGGCGGCTTCGCCGGCCCGGTGCGGGTCTGGGACGCCCTGTTGATCTCCGCCTCGCCGATCGTCGCATTGAATGGGCTGGTCAACTGGGATCTCTTCGCGGTCATGCTGACGTCGATCGGCCTGCTGATCTGGAGCCGTCGCTACCCGTTCATCGCCGGTGCGGTGCTGGGGCTGGCGTTCGCGGCCAAGTTCTATCCGGTGCTGGTGCTGATCGCCATCACCTTGGTCTGCGTACGCTCCGGGCAGCTGCGGGCGATCGCGCGCCTCTGGTTGGGTGCGCTGGCCGCCTGGCTGGTGGTGAATGTGCCGGTAATGATCGTCGCGTGGCAGGGCTGGACGCAGTTCTGGACGCTGAATGCCGACCGTGGTGCCGATCTCGGCTCCATCTGGTATGTGCTGACGCTGGCAGGCCTGGAGATTCCGGCCGTGTCGGCGATCGCGTTCGTCTGCATGGCCGTTTGCGGCATCGGTGTCTGCTGGCTGGTGCTGCGCGCGCCACGGCGGCCGAGAGTCGCTCAGGTGGTGCTGCTGGTGATGCTCTGCTTCTTGATCTTCAACAAGGTCTATTCGCCGCAATACGCGCTGTGGCTGCTGCCGATCGTCGTGCTGGCCCGGCCCAAGGTGCGCGATGTCGCCATCTGGACGCTCGGCGAGGCCGTCTACTTTGCCGCCATCTGGGGCTTCCTGGAGGGCATGATCGGCGTGGGTACCGACTGGGAGTGGATCTACTGGATCGCGGTGATCGCGCGCATCTTCGTCCAAGTGTGGTTTGCGATGCGGGTGATCGACGACATCAGATTCCCCTGGAGCGATCCGGTGCGGATGCCGATGGTGGACGACCCGCTGGGCGGCGTGGTCAATCACGCGCCGGACGCAGCCTGGGTCGCCGCGCTGCAGGACCGTGCCCGGGCGGCCGCGCGGGCCAGGCGAGCAACGCGTGAGGATGGCTCGGACGAGGTCGCGGTGACCGGTGACGCGCGCTGACCACCGGGGTGCTCGCCTGGTCATCATCACCTGGCTCGCCACCCGCGCGCTGATGCTCGGCGTCGCCGCCTTCATCATGACCAGCACCGGCGTCTCGCTGGAGCAAATATTGAACCGCTGGGATGTCGAGCACTACCTGACCATCGCTGCACATGGTTACCGCGACCCGCTCGATATCGCCTTCTTCCCCGGGCTGCCGCTGCTGATGGCGGGCCTCGGAGCACTCGGGCTACCGATGGTGATCTCGACCGCTGTTCTCGCACAGGTCGCATCCGGGCTTGCCGCGTGGGCATTGCATCGAATCGGCGGAGCGTGGATGGCCTGCTTGTGGCTGTTGGCCCCGATGACAGTCTTCACCGCGGTGCCCTATACCGAACCGTTCTTCTGCGCGGCGGCCTTCTGGGCCTGGGAGCGAGGCCTGCACCGGCATTGGGCGCAGGCGGCATTGCTCGCCTCACTCGCGTGTTCGTTGCGGATCTCTGGGCTCTTTCTGATCGCGGCGCTCGGCGTCATGATCGTGGCCCAGGCCTCGACGCCGGTGATGACCAAGCTGCGGAATTGCCCGTGGTTGTTGTTGCCGGTCGGCGTGCTAGCAGCCTACGTGGTCTTCCTGCATCAGCACACCGGTTCCTGGACGGCCTGGTATTCAGCCCAGGGACAGGGATGGCAGCGCAATCTGTCGTGGCCTTGGGATGCGCTGAGGGCGACTGTGCCGCTGACTGCCGAGTCGTACTGGCCCGATCGTCCCGAGGTGCCGGTGATGTTCCGGTTCGAGATCGTCTCGGTGGCGCTCGGATATCTGACCGCGCTGTGGTGCCTGATGAAGCGCCGCTGGGCCGAATGCACCTGGGTGGCGGTCAACGTGATCGTGTTGAGCAGCTCGGGCTGGTTCATGTCGGTCAATCGGGCGGTGCTGCTGTGGTTCCCGCTGTTCGGGTTGCTCGGCGTGCTGCTGAGCACGCGCCCGAAATCGCCCGGGGCGCGCTCGGCGTGGAATCTGTTGCGGGGTTTGCTGCTCGTCGCCGACCTGGGCCTGATCGCCTGGTGGGCGTTCTTGTTCGGTACCGGCGCCTGGGCGTCGTGAGGCCCCAACGCGCTTCAGTGCTCCCCAGATGCCTGCGCGAAGCAGATTTTTGGCTCGCAGCCGCATCTGGAGTGCAACCAAGCGCGTTGTGCGATCTTCGCGGGCACAGCGATCCAGGCAACTGTCACAGAATCCGGTAGTGGGTCACCGATTCGGAGGCCTCGACGATCGCATTTCGTAGCGCCTTGGTGAAGTCGATTCCGCCGGCCAGTTGGGCGACCAGCGATCCGTGCAGCACATCTCCGGCCCCGGTCGAATCGACCACCTCGACACGGGGAACCGGGAAGAGGCCCAGCTGCTCGCCGATCATCGCCTGCACCGCGTCGCCGCCGCAGGTGCGGGCCAGCCTGGGAATGCCGAGACCGGCCAGATCGTCCAAGGCTCGCTCGGGTGTGCTGCGGGGCAGAGCAAAATCGGCCGAGATCACCGCCACATCGATCAGCGGCAGCAGCTTCTCGAGACCCGGCTTCCACGAACCGCCGTCCAGCACGTGAATCGGGGAGGGATTGGTGGCGAGCGCGAAGGAGACGTCCAGAAGATGCCCGTCATGCAGCACCACCTCCGCGCCGTCCAGCACCGCCGGATCTGGCTGCCGGATCGAGTCCAGCGCCGTCGCGTTGCGCGAGACCACGGCGCGCGATCCGTCCGGCGTGATGAAGACCGTGGAGACCGGCAGCCGGTGGCCGGGCGGTGCGACGTCGATGATCTCGATGCCTGCCAGCCGCTCGCGGGCGAGCGCAGCCAGCGCGGAGTCGCCGAGCGCGGTCACCAGACGCACCTGGCAGCCGTCATGGCTGGCCACCCGGGCCGCATTCGCCGCCGGTCCGCCGACATCGAGCCAGGCATCGGTGGCGGTGATCTTGCTGTTGGCAGCGGGGAGTTGCGTCACCACCTGGGCGATGTCGATGGTTGTCAGTCCGACGCAGACGATCACAGGGGCCATACGCCAATCTTAGAGACGGTGCGGGTGGTCGCGCTGTGGTCAGCGCCGTCCGAACTTGCCGCGTCGAGCAGCCTCCGGACGCGGGTCATCGGCCGGCCCGAGCAGCGCGTTCACACTCGCCTGAACCAGTTGGTCGCGGTTGCCCGCCGGGCAGCCGCGTTCGACCCAGGCCAGGCAGGCTGCATCCACGAATCCCAGGAATCCGTGAAGTGCGTAGTCATCGATCACTGTCAGACCGCCGAGCCCGCGCAATGCGGCGAGCCGTTGCTCGCGAACCTCGATGCGCATCACGCGAGCCTCCGCGGGATCGTTGCCGGTCGTGATGAGCGCAGTCGCCCAGATAGGGCTGAGCGGCATCAGATAGTCGAGTCGAGTGTCCACCAGAGCGCGCAACTCTTCGCGGGTCGTGGCGCCCGGGCCCAGCGCGGCGACAGCGGTCTGCTGACGCGCTCTGATCTCGTCGAGCGCGGTGCGCAATATCTCGGTGTACAGCTGCGGCTTCGAGCCGAAGTAGCGGTAGAGCAGCGCCTCCGAGGCCTGGGCCTGCCCGGCGATCTCAGCCATCGAAACCTGCTCATAGGGCTGGGAGGCGAAGGTCCCGGCCGCGACGGCTTGGATCTCCGACTGACGCCTGATCGGATCGAGGCGTCTGCGCGGAGTGCGATCGGTCCTACTCATGGCGACATCGTAGGCGTAAGTGAGCTAATCTCACTAGAAAGACGCGCGGGCGAACTACCGGCCCATGCGCGGCCCGCGAGGAGGCACCCATGACCGCACCCGGCTGGACGGATACAGCCGTCTGGTATTCCGTCTACCCGCTCGGCATGACCGGGGCGTTGCACGCGTCCGCCGACCCCGACGGCCGGCCGGCGCACCGACTGACGCGACTGGAGGCCTGGCTCGATCACCTGATCGCGCTGGGCTGCAACGGCCTGCTGCTGGGCCCGGTCTTCACTTCGCGATCTCACGGCTACGACACGCTCGACTACTTCACCATCGATCCGAGGCTGGGTGACGAAGCCGACTTCGACTCTTTGGTGGACGCCTGCCATGCTCGCGGTGTACGGATCCTGCTCGATGGCGTCTTCAACCACGTCAGCCAGGATTTCCCGGCGCTGCGGGAGGCCCTCGCCTCTCCCGAGGCCGAAACCGCGGACTGGTTCCACATCGACTACTCGACGCAGCCGCCGACCAGGTTGAACTTCGAGGGCAGCGACGATCTCGTCCGGCTCAATCACGCCAGCCCCGGCGTCGCGAAACTGGTCGGCGACGTGATGCGGTACTGGCTGGCCCGTGGCATCGACGGCTGGCGCCTGGACGCCGCCTATGCGGTGGACTCGCAGTTTTGGGCCACCGTGCTGCCCGCGGTGCGTGCCGACTACCCGGACGCGCTGTTCGCCGGCGAGGTCATCCACGTCGAGCTGGACGAATTGAAGGCCACCACACTGGAGTCGGTCACCGCCTACGAGCTATGGAAGGCGATCTGGAGCAGTCTCAACGATGCCAATTTCTTCGAACTCGACTGGACGCTGACCAGGACAGACGAACTCCTCGATCTGCTCCGCCCGCTGACCTTCATCGGGAACCACGATGTCACCCGCATCACGACCATGGTCGGGCCACAGGCCGCCGTGCTGGCCATGGCCGTGCTCTGCACGGTCGGCGGCATGCCATCGGTCTACTACGGGGACGAGGGAGGCGTCCGGGGGACGAAATACGAGCGTGCCGGTGGGGACGACGAGATTCGTCCCGAGATGCCCGCAACGCCGGACCAGTGGCAGCCCCCGATGCCCTGGCTGCTGGACGAATACCGCGCGCTGATCGCGCTGCGCCGCCGGCACCAGTGGCTGGTGGACGCCCGGCACGAGATGATCAAACTGACCAACGAGCGGCTCGTCTACCGCAGCCGCGCCGGTGAGCTATGGCTGACGACCGAACTCGACCTCAGCTCGGGGCACCGTGTGGTGATCACCGGCGCCGACGGCGAGTGCTATCGCTTCGAAGGTCGGTGACAAGCGCAGACACTGCGGGTCAGCGATTGCGTTGTACGACGATGTCGTCGTAGTCGGGTGCGTGAGTCGAGACGAACGAGGCGGTGAAGGGGCAAAGCGGCACGACCCTGCGTCCATGTGCGCGGACATCATCGAGTGCCCAGCGGGTGATCTGCTCGGCCAGTTTGCGGCCGCGGTGCTGCGGAGGCGTACTGGTGTGGGTGAAGGTCACCACGTCGCCGTCGATCGTGTAATCGATCTGGCTCACCAGCTCACCACCCTCGGATGCCTCGTAGCGGAATCCCGCCGTGTTGTCACGGAACTCCAGATTGGCCATGATCGGTGTCCTCTCAGTTGGGTCGAACACGCATGGCTGCCTGGTTGCGGGGCTGCCTGCGGATCGCCTTCGACTCCATTTTCTATCGGGTCTGTTGAATAAATACGTTATGCGAAGCCGGGCGGCCCGAAGCCCGCTCGCCGCCACGTGAGACTGAGGAGCCTCATCAGCATGGCGAGTCACGAGAGCTGCGTGCGCAGATAACGTCCAAAGTGAGGCACGGTGAAGGCCACCTGGCCCCGCTCGCACGCGTAGACCAGCCCCTTTTTCAGCAGCGCATCCCGGGCGGGGGACAGCGACTGTGGCGTCCGGTCGAGCTTCTCGGCGACCGCGCTGGTGGGCACGCCTTCGGTCGGGCTCTGCGGATCGGCCAGTTCGGCCATCGCCCGCAGATACTCGCGTTCGGCAGGGGTCGCCCGCTCGTAGCGGCTGCCGAAGAATCCGACGGCGAGTTCGGCTTCGGCTTCGGGAGTTGCCACCGCGACATCGTCGGCGGTTATCGGAGAGGCCGGAGCCAGATCCCAGGTCACCTTGCCGTAGGCCTGAATGAAGTAGGGATAGCCGCTGGTCACCTGGTACATGGCCGCCAATGCGCCAGCGGTGAAACTCGCATCCTCATCCTCGGCGGGCACCTGTAGCGCAAGGTCAGCGGCCACACGGTCGAGCCGGTCGATGCGCAGATAGCGGAAGAGCCGCTCCGAGTAGCTCTTGGACGCGCTGAGTGCCGCCGGCAGGTGCGGCAGCCCCGCGCCGACGATGATCAGCGGCAGCCGCTGCTGGCTGATCTCGTGGCAGGCGGCGCACAGCGCCGACAGGTCATCGGCTCGCAGGTCCTGCATCTCGTCGATGCAGACGGCCACGCCCACTCCCTTGTCGGCGGCCAGTCCGCCGACGTCGGTGAAGAGCTCGACCAGGTCGATCTCGATGTCCCCCGAGTCGGCGCGTCCGGGGGTCGGCGGCACCTGGATACCGGGATTCCAGCGTTCGGCCAGTTTCGCGCGTGGCCCGGCGTCGCGTTCGATGAACGACCGGATCGTTCCCAAGGTGGTGTTCGCGTCGGGATGGGCCAGTTCGCGCACCGCGGTATGCAGCGCAGCCCCCATCGGTCGCCGGATTCCCTGATCGGGACGCGCCTCGAACTTGCCGGTTCCCCAGCCCGAGCGCACCGCAGCGGATCGCAGCGCATTCAGCAGCACGGTCTTGCCGACTCCGCGTAGCCCGGTGAGGATCACCGAACGTTCCGGACGACCGCGCGCGATTCGCTCAAGCACGACCTCGAAGGCACGCAGTTGCTCGTCTCGTCCGGCGAGCTCGGGAGGACGCTGGCCGGCGCCGGGAGCATACGGGTTACGGATGGGGTCCATGCCAGGACTCTATTCGGCCGTCTAGCGCAAACAGCAGAGGCGCGCATACACAGATCGAAACCGAATCTCGCTACTTGGGCGCTCGCTCTCGCCGCAACCTGGTGACATCGTCTGTCACGGCGTGCAGCACGGGACGCAGCTGCATCCACCACTGGTCGAACGGCCGACGATGTTCGGTATCCATGAAATCCATCATGTGTGACAGCGGTGAGGTGACGATCTCGGACGACTGCAGCCCCACGTAGACTCCGGTCGGCTTGTGCGTGCCGAGCGCCTTCGACAACTGAGCCAAGGCCTCGCTGACCAGACGGGCGGCCAGCAGGCGGTCGGCCGGCGTCGGCTCGCCGCCCTGCTGAACATGCCCGACGATGTGGGTTCGCACGTCGTAGACCCCGTTGCTGGCGCCTTCCAGCATCTGCCCGATGAACTCGGTGGTGTACGACTCGGACGCCCGTTCATTGCGGATGGCCAGGAAGAACTTGCGTCCGGCCGCGAAGCTGCGCTGCAACCAGGCGACGTCGTACGCCAGTTCGCCCAGCTCGACGCCTTCTTCGTTGAGATAGACGCGCTCGGCGCCGCTGGCCAGACCGCTCATCAGCGCCTGGAAGCCGCAGTAGCGTCCCATCGTCTCGACGATGAACGCGCGGGTGGTCGCCGCCCCACTCATCTTGATCATGTCGATCGAACTCACCGAGACATTCAGCGCGGTGTCCGCGCCGATCGCCAACTCGGTGCCCGGCAGGTTGTTGTCGATGGACGCGGGCACGGCGATGATCGGGATCTGAAAGGCGGGGTAGCGCGAGCGTTCCGAGTGCATCAGGTAGGCGGCCTGGTAGGCATTCCAGCCGCCGATCACCAGTAGCCCATCGAGTCGCAGATCCTCCATCGAGCGGCTGAGCTTGTACAGATCCTCCATGGAGGGCACACCACGGCGCAGCCCGAGTTCGGCACCGCCGGAACCGATCCAGCCCTCCACGTCATCCCAGCCGAGTTCGCGGGCGGCACCCTTGCGCAGCCCTTCGAAGCCGTTCAGGATGCCGACCATCGTGAACCCGCGCGAAATGCCTAGCCGGGTGGCGACGGCAGCTGCGGTGTTCATGCCGGGTGCCAGACCGCCGGCATGAACGATGCCGATCCGTTTCGAGCCTTCCGGGGCGGCGAACTGTGCCGGCTTCGACAGCTCTCCGAAGATTCGGTCGAGTTCGTTGTAGGACGGTCCCCGGGCATCCATGGCAGCCGCATAGTCGCCGGCCGAGATCAGATCGGGCACATGTTTGGTGTTCTGGATGGCCTGCGCCAGCGGCAGCCGCACGACGTTGTTGCCCAGGATGCCGATCACCTTCGCCTCGCCGGGCACCGATGGCTCGAGTAGCTCGTCCACGGCCTCGACACCCAGCCAGGTGGGTGTCCAGCGGTCATAGGCGCTGGGGGTACCGCCGCGCTGAACGTGACCGAGGATGGTGGTGCGGGCCGCCTCATGCATGTGATCTTCGATGACCTGGCGGACATATTCGGAGCGGATCGGGTTGCCCTGCCGATCGGTGGCACCCTCGGCCACCACGACGAGCGAATCGCGGCGGCCGCGTGTCCGGGCGGTGCGCAGGATCTGGCACATCTCATCCTCCCAGCCCTCTGCGGGCGGGTTCTCCGGGATCAGCACGTAGTCGCAGCCGCCGGCAATGGCAGCAGCCAGCGCCAGGTAGCCGCAGTGGCGTCCCATCACCTCAAGCACGAAGCTGCGTTGGTGGCTGGCCGCGGTGCTGCTCAACGCATCAATGGCATCCATGATGCGATGCAGGGCGGTGTCGGCGCCGATCGTCGAATCGACCCCGACGAGATCGTTGTCGATCGATCCGACCAGCCCGGCGATGATGAGGTTCGAGTGCTGCGCGGCGAGGCCGGAATCGATCTGACCGCTGCCGACCAGCTCGTCCAGCAGGCCGCGCCACTCCTGACGCATCAGGTCGAGCCCGGTGAGACTGCCATCGCCACCGATCACCACGAGCCGGTCGATGCCGCGCTCGACCAGATTCCGGGCGGCCTTCAGACGCCCCTCGCGCGTGCGGAATTCGGTGCTTCGGAAAGTCCCGATGATGGTGCCGCCCTTGGCGAGGATCGAGCCGACATCGTCCCAGTCGAACGGCCGGATGCCGTTGCCACCGTCGATCATGCCCTGATAGCCCTCGAAAATGGCGAAGACCTCGGCGCCGCGGCTGATTGCCGTACGGACGACTGCGCGGACTGCGGCGTTCATGCCTTGGGCATCTCCACCGCTGGTGAGGACGCCGATCCTGATGGGCTGTGCGGATGCTTGCGGGTTTGTCATGGCTATTCCTCGCGACGGGCTTGGTGTCAGCCTAGGGGTAGCCGAAGCACTTGGTCCACGCCCGGGTGGGTTCAGCCGACGCGGCGCATCCAGCCGTGCACATCGGGTTCGGTACCGAACTGGATGCCGGTCAGATGGTTGCGCAGCCTGAGGGTCTTGGCGCCGGGGGTGCCATCACCGACCGTCAGGTCGATTTCGGGCGACTTGATGCCCACCACCGGGCTGACCACTGCGGCAGTGCCGCAGGCCAGCGCCTCGGTGATGCGTCCGGACGCGATGCCCTCGCAGAGTTCGGCGAAGGCCAGCGGCCGCTCGACCGGACGCAGCCCATGCGAGGTGGCCAGCTTCAGCAGGCTGTCGCGGGTGACGCCTGCCAAGATCGTGCCATTCAGGTCGGGGGTGACCAGTTCGCCGTCCGCCGTGACGACCAGGAAGTTCATCGTGCCACCCTCCTCGACCCAGCTGCGGGTCGCGGAGTCGAGCCAGAGCACCTGGCCGCAGCCGTTGCGGTGGGCCTCGTCCTCGGCGATCATGGACGCCCCGTAGTTGCCGCCGCACTTGGTGTCGCCGGTACCGCCGGCCATCGACCGGCTGAAGGTGGGGCTCACCCACAGCGTCAGCGGATCGGGGTAGAACGGCATCACGGGCATGCCCAGGCAGAGATAGCTGAATGCGTCGGAGATTCGCACACCGATCAGTGATTCGGACGCGAACATGAACGGACGCAGATACAGGCTCTTCTCGCCGTCGGCCTGCGGCACCCAGTCGAGGTTCAGCGCGACCAGCTGCGTGACCGAATCGATGAAGTCCGCTTCCGGTAGCGGTGGCATCGCCATGCGTGTCGCCGAGTGCGCGAAGCGGGCGGCATTCATCTCCGGCCGGAACATCCAGACCGAGTCGTCGGGATGCCGGTAGGCCTTCAGGCCCTCGAAGATCTCCTGGGCATAGTGCAGGCCGGCCAGTGCTGGATGCAGCGATAGAGGGCCGGTGGCTATCAGCTTCTGGTCATGCCACCCCTCGCCGCCGGTCCAGGTCGCGATCGCCATGTGATCGACGAAGTAACGACCGAAACCGGGGTCGTCCAGCGCTGCGGCGATATCGGCGGCGCTGGCGCGCGGAACGGACGGATCAACGGCGAATGCGGACATGGCGCCGAGTCTAGTGGTCGGGGCAGGCCCATGAGCGTGACGCCTGCCAGCCGTCCGTCGCCTGTGATGACTGAAATGGTCACAAACAAATGCCCATTTGTGTTGAGTTAATGTTGACGCGGACTCATTCGGAGATAATAATCTAGTCAGAGCGCACAGAAGCGTCATAAACCCACAAGGAGACACGATGGTCATCGCGATCGACCGAGACACCAAGATGTGCATCTCGCTGGCAGCAAGGCCAGGCAACCATGGGAACCGCTTCCACAACTATCTCTATGCCGAACTCGGACTGAACTTCATCTACAAGTCATTCAGCTCCACCGACATCGGAGCTACCATCGGTGGCGTCCGCTCGCTCGGTATCCGTGGCGTCGGCGTGTCCATGCCCTACAAGGAATCGTGCATGCCGTTCCTCGATCGAATCGACCCCTCGGCTGCGGCGATTGACTCGGTGAACACCATCGTCAACGACGACGGAGTCCTCACCGGGTATAACACCGACTACATCGCTGTTCGATCGCTGCTTGCCGACAGTGCATTCGACACCACGATGCCATTCGCGCTGCTGGGCGCGGGAGGTATGGCCAAGGCCGTTCTCGCCGCTCTTGTCGATTCCGGCTTCCGTGACGGCGTGGTTGTCTCACCGCGCTCGCCCGAGCGTGGTGAGAGGCTCGCCGCCCGGTACAGCGTCGCCGCCGACGTCGCCCTGTCCGGACGCCAGCCGCGTCTCCTCCTCAACGCCACGCCGGTGGGCATGGAGGGCGGACCCGAGGCCGACAAACTGGCATTCGACGCAGCCGCGATTGCGGCGGCGGATGCGGTCTTCGACGTGGTCTACCTGCCACCGGACACGCCGCTCGTCCGCCTCGCCCGGTCACTCGGAAAGACGACGATCACCGGCGACCAGGTGATGGCCCGCCAGGCACTGGAGCAGTTTGTGATGTACACCGGCGTCCGCCCCACCCCGGAACAGATCCGGGCCGCCGAGGACTACGCGAACGCCTGATCCCATTGAGGTGATCCCTGATCCCCGTCCCTCAGGTCAAGGACAAGGCCAGGTTCGCAGGGAAACCCGTCATCGATGTGGGAGTCAAGCGGGCGGTGCATGAGCCGGGCGCGATCGTCGAGAACAGCGAGCCTGCCGTGGCCGCTCGGATCTGACACTCTCGTAGCCCCGAAAGGAGGAGGTTGAGCGTGTATGCACCGGAACGCCAAGCAGTGATCGCCTCGCGGACACGTAGCGATGGTCGGGTCGACGTAGCTAGCCTGGCTCAGGAGCTGGATGTCACAGCCGAAACCATCCGGCGCGACCTGACCGCACTTGAGCGTCGCGGCATTCTGCGGCGGGTCCATGGCGGCGCGGTGGCCGTTGAGAGAGTCGCGATCGAACAAAGCTTCCAGGAACGCGAGAGTGCGAACGCCGAAGCCAAGAAGTCGATCGCGCGGGCCGCCCTCGCCCAGATCGGCGATGCGAGTTCGATCGTCATCGACGGAGGCACCACCACTGCGCTGCTGGCCGCTATGCTCCCCACCGACCGCGAACTCACCGTCATCACCCACGCACTTCCCGTGGCCACCCTGGTGGCGATGCGTCCGAACATCAATCTGCACCTCGTTGGCGGCAACGTCCGTGGCCGAACGCTCGTGTCCGTCGGGCCTTGGGCGATCAACTCACTGGCGTCTATCAGGGCCGACATCGCTGTGATGGGTACCAACGGACTGACCCTTGAATTCGGCATGACCACCCCCGACATCTCGGAAGCGGAGGTCAAGCGAGCGTTGGCCCGCGCCGCGCGGCGGTTGATCGTCCTCGCCGATCACACGAAGATCGGCCGCGACGAGTTGATCACCGTCGTCCCGCTGGAGGCCATCGACACGCTCGTGACCGATGCGGCCGTCGACCCCGAGCTGGCAGCAGACCTCGCGTCGACCGGCCTGACTGTGGTGTACGCCTGATCCCGCAGTCACCCGCCTCCTATGGCGCCAGACAACCGTCACACCACAAACCTGACGCACGCCCCGTCACAACTCTGCGGCGTTCACATTGTGCAGCTGGCGTCCGGCCTCCGAGATCGAGCCCGACAGCGACGGGAAGACCGCGAAAGCTCGCGCCGCCTGATCGACGGTCAGCCGAGCCGAGACGCACAACGACACCGAGTAGATCAGCTCGCTGGCGCCCGGCGCCACGACCACCCCGCCGACGATGATGCCGGTTGTGGGCAGGCAGAAGAGCTTGACGAAGCCGTCGTAATGGCCCTGCATCTTCGCGCGGGCGTTGCCGGCCAACGGCAGTGTGACGGTGCGCACGGCGAGTTGCCCGGCATCGATCTGCTGCTGGGTGATGCCGACCGTGGCGATCTCGGGTGCCGTGAAGACATTGGACGCGATCGAGCGCAGTTCCAGCGGCTGGACCGCGTCGCCAAGGGCGTGCCACATGGCGATCCGTCCCTGCATGGCTGCCACCGAGGCGAGCGGGAAGACTCCCGTGCAGTCACCGGCCGCATAGACCCCGAGCGCTGTGGTGCGCGACATCCGGTCGACCTCGATGTGGCCGCCCGGCTTCAGTGCCACCCCGTGCTCGGCCAGGCCGAGGTTCTCGGTATTGGGGATGGAGCCGACCGCCATCAGCAGGTGGCTGCCTCCTACCGTGCTGCCATCGGCCAGCGTGAGAATCACTCGGTCTCCGTCGCGGCGGGCCGACTGAGCCCGCGAACGCGACATGATCGTCATGCCCGAACTCTCGAAGACGTCCTGGATCACCTTCGCCGCGTCCGGATCTTCGCTGGGCAGCACCTGGTCGCGTGAGGAGACCAGCACCACATCGACGCCCAACTGGTTGTAGGCGCCGGCGAACTCGGCACCGGTGACACCCGATCCGACCACGATCAGGCGTTCGGGTAACTCGGTCAGGTTGTACAGCTGCTTCCAGTTCAGGATTCGCTCACCGTCGGGCCTGGCGTCGGCCAGCTCCCTGGGGCGGGTGCCCACCGAGATCAGGATGAAATCGGCAGGCAGCTCCTCGTCCCCCGAAGACGTGGTCGCCAGCACCCGATTGGTGCCGAGCAGGCTTCCGCGTCCGGGGACGATCCGGACCCCCTGACCGGCCAGCGAGGTGGCAATGTCGCGGCTTTGCGCCTCCGCCAGCCCGAGCAGGCGGCGGTTGATACCCGCCAGATCGACCCGGACGGCCTCCTGCAGCTCGCTCAGCGCCGGATCGCTGGGTGTCAGGCCGAGCTCGCGGCTGCGGCGCACCCGGGTCATGACCTCTGCGGTGGCAATCAGCGATTTGGACGGAACCACATCGGTCAGCACCGCTGAGCCGCCCACGCCCGCTTCCTCGATGAGGGTCACCGTGCCGCCCAGCTGAGCCGCCACCATGGCCGCTTCATATCCGCCGGGTCCGCCACCAATGATCACCACGTTCGCCATGGCAACCATTGTGGCGGTGTAGTTCAGTCCTGCGGGCCGATTCGTTCCATGTCTTTCAGCCAGAGCTTGGACGACGCGTCCGAGGGCATCCGCCAATCGCCGCGCGGCGACAGTGAACCACCGGCGACGACCTTCGGGCCGTTGGGAAGCGCCGAGCGCTTGAACTGGTTCGCGAAGAAGCGCTTACCGAAAACCCGTAGCCAGCCGGTGATCGTCGGCAGATCGTAGGCGACTCGTTCGTCGTCGGGGTAGCCCTGCGGCCACAACCCGGCCTGCCCGTCGGCCCAGGCGTGCTCGGCGAGATAGGCGATCCTGCTCGGCCGCATGCCGTGCCGCAGCGTCCAATAGAGGAAGAAATCGTGCAGATTGTAGGGGCCGATGGTGTCTTGGGTGCTCTGCGGTTTGGCGTCGCCGACGGTGGGCACCAGTTCGGGAGTGATCTCGGTATCGAGAATCGACTGCAGCACCTCGTTGGCCTGGTCGCCGAACTCTCCGGTGCTGATCACCCAACGGATCAGATGTTGAATCAGCGTCTTCGGCACGCCGGAGTTCACGCCGTAGTGGTTCATCTGATCGCCGACGCCATAGGTGCACCAGCCCAGCGCGAGCTCCGAGAGGTCGCCGGTGCCCAAGACGATGCCGCCGCGCTGGTTGGCGATGCGGAAGAGGTAGTCGGTGCGCAGTCCAGCCTGCACGTTCTCATAGGTGACGTCGTAGACATCGGGGGCATGCCCGATGTCGCGCAGCATCTGCTCGGCGGCCGGGCGGATGTCGAGCGTCTCGAAGGTGCAGCCCAGCGCGGTGGCCAGCTCGGTCGCATTGTTGCGGGTGTGATCCGAGGTGGCGAAACCGGGCATGGTGAAGGCGAGGATGTCAGAGCGGGGACGCCCGAGCACGTCCATGGCCCGGGCGGCGACCACCAGCGCGTGTGTTGAATCCAGGCCACCGGAGACGCCGATGACCACCTTCGGTTCGCCGATCGAACTCAACCGCTGTTTGAGGCCGTAGACCTGAATGCTGTAGGCCTCAAAGCAGTCCTGGGCCAGCCGGCTCGGATCGTCCGGGACGAAAGGAAAGCGATCGATCTGACGGCGCAGCCCGATATCGGTGCGGGGCGGGTCGAGGGTGAACTCGATCGTCGGGCCACCGGCCATGAACGGGAACCGGGTGGCGCAGTCGTTGAAGGTGTTCTGGCGCAGCCGTTCCTGGCGCAGCAGATCCAGATCGATGTCGGCGATACACCACGACGAGTTCGCTGGGAAACGCTCGGTCGAGGCCACCAGTGCACCGTTCTCGTGGATCGAGGTCTGGCCGTCCCAGGAAAGATCGGTGGACGACTCGCCCGGCCCGCCGGCCGCGTAGACATAGGCCGCCAGATCGCGGGCGGACGCGCTACGGCAGAGCAGCTCGCGGTCGTCCGCGCGCCCGACCGTGATAGGGGAGCCCGAAATATTCACCAGCACGGTGGCGCCGCGCATGGCGGCGATCGTGCTGGGCGGCAGTGGCACCCACATGTCCTCGCAGATCTCCACCGAGAAGCAGAAATCGGGCAGGTCGGTGGCCTTGAATCCCATGCCGGCGCCGAACGGAACGGCCTCGGCGCCTGCCACCCCGGCCAGCGAAATTGTCGGTTCACCCTGAGCCCACATCGGCGCCTCGGCGAAATGCCGCTTCTCGTAGAACTCCCGGTAGTTGGGCAGGTAGCTCTTCGGCACCACGCCCAAGACGCGTCCGCGGTGCAGCACAACCGCGCAGTTATAGAGCCGGTTGCCGTTGCGTAACGGTGCCCCCACCACGATGGCGGGCAACAAGTCGGCGGAGGCGGCGCGCAGCGTCTCGATCGCCTCCAGGGTCGCGTTCATGACCACGTCGTTCAGCAGCAGATCGTCGATCGCGTAGCCGGTCAGGCAGAGTTCCGGGAAGACGGCCAATGCGACGGCTTCGGCGTCCAGCGTGCGCACGATATCGAGGATGGTGGCCGCATTGTCGGGTGGGATGGCGATCGAGCTCCGCATGGTGGACGCGGCGATCCGGACGAAGCCCTGGTCATAGCTGGAGCGGAAGTTCACTCGAAAAGCCTAGGGCCTGATCGGAGGGTCACTAGCTGAACCCACGCATTCTCCCGCTACGATTCCCGCGCCGTGGGTCACTACTGTTGGTGCCATGTTGGTGATCACGATGAGCCAGATCCCGGGGTACCGGATCGAGGCTGTGCTGGGCGAGGTCTTCGGAGTGGGAAATCAGCCGCAGGTGCGGCCTGATATGGGTCCGGCCGAAATGGTCTATCTCAGCCGGGAGCAGGCGGTCCGGATGATGGTTCAGCAGGCTGGGCAGCGTGCTGCCAATGCGGTGATCGGCTATTCGATCGACATTTCGCAGTCCGATCGCCTCGGTGCCTGCGTCACCGCGATCGGCACCGCCGTCAGTGCCGTTCCCATTGAGGAGGGCGAGGACGGCGCGACACCTCAGTCGATCGAGGACGCGAAGATCCCCGGCGGGCAGATTCCGCAGTCCACGGCAGGGTCCGGTCAATCCGCCGGCGCGCAGCCGAGTCAACCGCCGCAAAGCTATCCGGCCCAGCCCGGCCATCCGGCCGCACCCGCGGGTCCGGGCTACGCCCAGCCGGGGCAGCAGCGTCCGCAGCAGAACTGGGGCCAGCAGCAATATCCGCAGGGATACGGGCGCTGACCCCAGTTCTGGGGAGTCAGAGCACCGAGATCGTCTGGCTGATCAGGTGGCGGCCGCCAGGGGCGACGGCGATCGACTGTTCGCGGACATTCACGGCTTCGGCGCACACGAAGTGCTGCCAGTCGTCGTCCCCGAGATCGGCGGTTGCGGCCGCCTTGGCGATCCAGGGATTCCAGATCACCGACTGTACCGACCCGACCTTCTCGATCAGCAGCGTGCGGTTCCACTCTTCGTCGACGATGCGCAACGATGCTTGGGACTCGAAGATCTGGTCGGTCTCTGCGTCGAAGGTGACATCGCCCTGCTGAGTGGCACAGCTGTCGGTCAGCCGGTTGCTGAAGGCGGCACCGTCGAGGCCCTCGATCCGGGTCTTGCCGATGTCGCCGACCGCGAAGTAGCTGTGCAGCCCGTCCTCGAAGACGAGCGCGTCCTCACCGGCCATCACCACCAGTTGCACGATCAGCGTCCTGCCCATGCTGATGTGCAACTCGAGCCGGTAATCGCGGGGCAGCTCGGGGGCCAGCCCTGCGTCCACAGCGCCACCGTCCAGGCCAAGAATGATGCTTGCGGTGCCGACCGGGCTCACCTTCGCCTGCAGCAGATTCCAGGCCGAGATGCGCGCGATGCCGTGCGCCGGAGCATGCTTGCCGTCCGCGCCGGCCCCGAACCACGGCCACAGCAGCGGGATCCCACCGCGAATCGCCTTACCAGGCTCCAAGATGGCCGCATCGCTGAGCCACAGCACCGGGTGCTGGCCGGCCGGGGTCCAGGCGGCGATGTGGGCTCCGTTGAAATAGATCACACCAGTGGCTGCTGGGGTATCAACCTTGATACCTGCAAGCGGAGTGTCGATGAGCGTGATGCCCTGAGGTACCTCGATGTCCGTCATACGTCCATAAGATACGTTCCTGGCGCGAAGTTCGCCACGTCGGCTGCCAGTTTCCTCAAGAATGCGTGTGGGCTAGCGCGTTCGCTCGTGGTGGAGTCGAGATTTGATGAATGGCCGAGACGTTCACCGGCAATTCATGATTGAGTGTGCAGGTGATCAGCGCGGACCTTATTGAGCATGCAGTGCAACCCTTGCGTGTGGTGATGGTCTCGATGCATACCTCGCCGACGGCTTCTCCTGGTTCTGCCGATGCCGGCGGAATGAATGTGGTCGCCCTCAATTCCGCCCTGGCGCTCGCCGACCGAGGGCATCGAGTCGACCTGCTCACTCGCCGGGATGACCCGGGCGCGCCGTCGGTCGTCGAATTGGCCCCTGGGGTGCGTCTGTTCAATCTGGACGCGGGACCTGCCCAGCCGGTCGCGAAGAGCGAGCAGGAGGTCTTGATCGAGCCGTTCAGCCGGGCACTGTCGCGCTGGTGGGCGTCCGAAGGGGCCGGGGTCGACATCGTGCATTCGCATCACTGGTTCTCCGGGGTGGCCGCGTTGCCCCTCGCCCGTGCCGCCGGGGTGCCCCATCTGCAGAGCTATCACTCGGTGGCCGCTCCGGTCGGTGCGCCGTTGGAGGCGGGGGAGCCGCCCGAATCGTCGGGCCGAAATGCCGGCGAACAGCAGGTCGCCGCCCGATCCGATCGGATCATCGCGGTCAGCGAAGCCGAGAAGGCGACCATTGTCGACCGGCTCGGAGCCGATCCCGGACGCGTTGCGGTCGTGTACCCGGGGGTGAACATCGATCAGTTCCGGCCGCTGCGTCCCGATGAGCCGCACTGGGCCTGGGACGGTTGCTATCTCTTCTTCGCTGCCCGCTTGCAGCCATTGAAGGGCCCCGATCTGGCCATTCGGACGCTGGCCGCGCTACCGGCGGGGCATCGTCCGCGGCTGGTGATCGCGGGGGAGACATCGGTCGACTTCTCGTGGTACGCCAAGGAACTGCGCGATCTGGCGTCCTCGCTCGGATTGAGCGACGAGGTGACCTTCCTGGGCTCCCAGGATCGCGACGAGTTGGCGACGATGATGCGTGGGGCCTGCGTGCTGTTGAATCCGAGCCGGTCGGAGACCTACGGCCTGATCAACCTGGAGGCATCGGCGTCCGGGGTGCCGGTGGTGGCAAGCCGCAGCGGCGGCATGTCGGAATCGGTGCTCGATGATGTGACCGGGTTGCTGCTCGACAGTCGTGAACCGAGCGCCTGGGCCGATGTGGTGCGGCGATTCACCGATGAGGCCGAATACCGTGCCGAGTTCGGCAGAGCCGGCCGCGAATTCGCTGCCACCAGATCCTGGCCGGTTGTTGCCGCAGAACTGGAGGCGGTCTATCTGCAGGAGGCCGCGCGTTGACCAACCCGCGTGAGCTGCTGGCCGAGGCCAGCGAAGATGCCACAGTCGTTCCCCTGTTCGTGCACGCCCATCCGGACGATGAGACAGTGCAGACCGGCTCTTTGATGGCGTGGCTGGCGGCCAACAAGGTAGAGGTTCAGTTGCTGACCTGCACCCGGGGTGAGCAGGGTGAAATCGTTGCCGGCGTGCTGCCCGAGTCCACCACCGCCGGCGAACTGGTGCGGGTGCGCGAGGACGAACTGGCGCGCGCCGCCCAGACGCTCGGGATAACAGCGGCCTACGTCTTGGGCACCCCGCCGGCGCGGGCCGTGGGGCACCAACGGCGGGACTATCACGACTCCGGGATGCGCTGGATCGCCGAAGGCCTGGCCGGTCCGGCCGAGATCGACGATCCGCAGACCTTCACCGCGTCCAGTCTGGACGATGAGGTCGCCGACCTCCTGGCGTTGATCGACCGGATCCGGCCGAGTGTGCTGGTTGGCTACGACCGGCTGGGCAGCTACGGGCATCCCGATCATGTGCGTGCGCATGAACTGGCGGACGAGGCTGCCCAGGCGGCCGGTCTGCCGCTCGTCGAGGTCGCGTCCGAACCTGGTGCCGACGGATTTGAATGGTTCGATCTGTCAGATCAGCGGTCGACGGTGGTCGCCGCGCTGCGCTGTCATGCCACCCAGCTCAGTGTTGTCGACGGCCGGATCGTCCATGTCGGCGGCCAGCATCAGGAGCTTCCGCTCAGCGCTGGTCTGCGGCGCATCCGCTAGCCCCAGGTGCCCGATCGTCGGTATGGTCATCGCGTGAAGACAACCGGCGGGGACGACGAGCAGGTGATCCGTGTGCTGCTCGTTGAGGACGACGCGCTTGCGCAACGCGCGGTCGCAACCTACTTGGCGGCAGCCGACGGCATCGAGCTGGCCGGCGTGGCCGGCGACGGTCTGGACGCGATCCGGATCGCCGGCGACTTGGACGTGGATGTGGCCATCGTCGACATTCACATGCCGCGCTTGAACGGCATCGAGACCACCAGACGGTTGACCCGAGCGCCCTTCAACCTCAAGGTGCTCTGCTTCACCGCGTTGGCCAGCGACACACTGCTGATGGACGCGCTGTCGGCCGGGGCATCGGGCTTCCTGTTGAAGACCGACAGCCCGGAGCTGATTCAGTTCGGGGTTCGAAGTGCGCACTCCGGAGACGCGTTGATCTCGCCGCAACTTGTCTATCAGGTGCTGGCCCGGACGCAGACCCACTCGCAGCCGCCGGCCGATCTGTCGATCACCGATGTCGATCTCGTCCGGCTGATCGGATATGGCTTGACCAATGCTCAGATAGGTGAGCAGCTGGGGTACTCCGTCAGCACGGTGAAGACCTATGTGAGTCGCCTGCTGACCAGGCTTGACAAGCGCAATCGCGCCGAGATCGCGACGCTCGCCAATGAATGGGGCCTGATCGGCGAACACCAAGAGCCCATCAACCAGAGTTGACGGCTGCGCCGGACCATTCCTGAATGCCGCACTTCACGAGTTAATCTGGTGGGGTTAGCCCGGATCCGTGAGGAGTTCACCATGCGCTCGCCGCTCAGCCAAGCTGCCGTCATCAAATACGCCGCTGTTGCAGGGCTAGTGATCACCACCTTCGGCAACGGATTGCCCTGGTATTGCAACGTCTTCTTCTGGCTATGCCAGTAGCGAGATTCACCGGGTCCCATAGGTTCGAGCGGATTTCCCGCTTCCTGCAGTCCGGTTGGCTGGAATTCGCTATCACGGCACTGGCAGCGGGCATCGGAATGGCCAACATGCCCGAATCGGTGCTGAGCTGGTCGGCGATGATCGTGCTGTGCGTTGGAGCGGCCATCTCGGGTGTGATGTTGTTGCCCGGTGCAGCCTTGGTGTGCGCAGGCTTGGTGATCTCGCTTGGGCTGCCGTTCGACGATGTCTCGGCTGCCGGGCTCGCCTTGTTCGTGCCAATCCTGGCGGCGGTGCGGAGGACATCGCGATTCACGGTGCCGATCACCTTGGTGCTGTCGGTCCTGGGTTTTTGCACCATGGTCCTGCATGCGAGCGGCGATCGTCCGCTCACCGCAGCCAACCTGGTGATCTTCCCCGTGCTCTTCGCGATGAGCGTGGGCGCCGGCCTCATCATGCGTGCGTCGCACAAGCAACTTGAGACCGAACGTCAGCAGGCAGCCGATCAACTGGCCGAGCTACGGCTTGATCTTGCCAGAGAGCTCCACGACAACGCCGTTCACAAGATATCCCAGGCGGCGATGCGGGCCCACATGGGAGCGCTGCGCCCCGAGACCCCAG
>NZ_JAVTWX010000128.1:20230-28413 GCF_032229645.1 Brooklawnia sp. | reverse complement strand
CCCCGAACTGTCCGCGTCCAGGCCGACCACAGACGTGACCAGTACCGTCTCGGGTCCGCGGGCCCGCAACGCTGCAGCTGCGTCCAGCACATCTGTGATGGTGCGGGTCGTCCGCTGCGTGAGGTACTCGAGTTCGAAGAGATTCGGGGTCATGATGGTGGCCTGCTCGACGACCTGATCGCGCATGAACTCCGGGATGCCAGGCGCGGCATAGAAGCCACGTCCGACATCGCCCATCACGGGGTCGCAGCAGTAGATCGCCCTCGGATTGCGCTCGCGAGTCAGCTTCACCGCGTCGAGAATGGTCTTGCCCATATCCGGCGCACCCTGATAACCGGAGAGCACTGCATCAATCGTGGCCAGAGCACCACGCTCATCGATGCCCGTGATGACCTCGGTGACCTGTTCGGTGGTCATCACGGGGCCGCGCCAGGCGCCATACCCGGTGTGATTCGAGAAGTTGACGGTATAGACCGGCCACGCATCGATGCCTGCTCGCCTTAGCGCGAAGGCAGCGACGGAATTGCCGGCGAAACCGTAGGAGACTGCTGACTGGATCGACAGGACTTCTGACACGCATGACAGTTTAGGACCCCTCGCAGAATTGGCACCCTTCGCAGACTGCCGTCACACCGGTGTCGAGGTCTGTCCGGTTTTGAACGCGCCGGATTCGCTATGGCAAAGTAGATGCATGGCGCAGCCGGTGGATTGTCTGCCCCGGCCCGTGCGAGCCGGCGGAGCTACCCGGGTGGACCACGAGCGTCCCGATCCGGTGAAATGGCGTGCCCGCCTCAAGGCGACGCCCACCGGGCGTTACTGGCTTCGTATCGCGGTGGCCCTACTCGGATTCGGACTCATCATCGCCGCGGGGCTCACCGGATGGTTGCCCGGTCCCGGCGGGATCCCACTCTTCCTGACCGGGCTGGCCGTCTTGTCCAGCGAGTTCTTGTGGGCGAAATCCGTTAACAGGTGGTTGATGCGCTATGTGCGGATCTACGTGTGCTGGAACACCAATACGAAGCGTCTCTTCTGGGCGAGCATCTTCGTGATGGTCGTGGCCATCTGGTGGATCTCGCTGGTTATCGCGGGCATTCCGGGATGGCTGCCGCAGTGGGCGTCCGCGCTCTTGGATCAGCTGCCCGGAGTCGACTGAGGCTCCTGAGACGAGCCGCTGGGCGGGCACGCCTACACTTGCCACGTGAATCGTCGGGCAGCCAACTACGAGTATTTCGATGAGCCGTTCGCGCTGATGGCGCATCGCGGTGGCTATCTCGACCAAACCGACGCCGGACGCGAGAACAGCCTCTACGCCTTCTCACAGGCGGTGACGGCCGGCTACCGATATCTGGAGACCGACGTGCATGCTACCTCGGACGGCCATCTGGTGGCGTTCCACGATGCGGTTCTCGATCGGGTCACGGATTCCGGCGGGGTGCTCGCCGAGCTGAGTTTCGACCGGGTGCGTGCGGCCAGAATCGGCGGGATCGATCAAATCCCCACTCTCGACGAGGTGCTCGAGTCCTTTCCCCAGACCCGGATCAACATCGACATCAAGGCACCCGCGGCGATCACCCCCCTGGTGCGGGTGCTGCATCGGCACCGGGCGGGCGGACGAGTCTGCGTCTCATCGTTCAGCCGGGCCAGACTGCACCGATTTCGCAAGCTGATGCCGCAGGTCGCCACCGGAATCACCGCGCCCGCTGTCGCGATGAGCGCATTCGTGCCATTGCTGCCGCGGCTGCTGCCCCTCGGCGGCCAGGTCTTTCAGATCCCCGTCAGCCAGCAGATCGCCGGACGTCGGGTGCCGGTGCTCACCCCACGGCTGATGGCAGCGGCCCATGCTCGCGGGCTGCGGGTGCATGTCTGGACCATCAACGACCCCGCCGAGATGGCCGAACTCATCGACCTGGGTGTCGACGGATTGATCAGCGATCGCATTGACGTGCTGCGGGATGTAGCCAAGCGGCACGGACTATGGGCAGACTGAACTGAACAGATTGACCACGCTGTGGAAGAACCATGGTGGTGGGGTTGTTACACCAGATGACGAAGCGAAGGGAGGCTGGTCTGGATGGCTGATCGCGCACTACGAGGAATGGGTTTGGGGGCCAAGAGCTTTGAGGACGAAGAGGGCATCGATTTCGCCGGCCGTCGGGTGCTCGGATTCGATTGCACCAATGGCCACCACTTCGAAGTGACCTTCTCTGTCGAAGCGGATCTACCGGCCGAATGGGAATGCCCGCGCTGTGGGGCGGTCGGTTCGCGCAGTGATGGAACCCCGCCGGAGGAGAAGAACGAGAAGCCTCCGCGAACGCATTGGGACATGCTCCTGGAACGCCGCTCGATTCCCGAACTCGAGGAGTTGCTCGCCGAGCGGCTGCAAGAAGTGCGCAAGACTCCGCATTACTGATCGATCACCACAGCAAAAGACCCGGACCGACCTCATTGTCGGTCCGGGTCTTTGCTTGTCCGGGTGATGGACCCTAGGCGCTGCGAGAGTTGAAGCTCTCGAAGTCGTCCACCAGCTTCTGGCCGGTCTGCTTCACCTGCTGACCGCGTCGCTGGCAGCCCCATTTTGCGGTGTTCACCAGCGCCTCG
Source organism: Brooklawnia sp. (assembly GCF_032229645.1). Taxonomy (NCBI): domain Bacteria; kingdom Bacillati; phylum Actinomycetota; class Actinomycetes; order Propionibacteriales; family Propionibacteriaceae; genus Brooklawnia; species Brooklawnia sp. The sequence goes on along the minus strand of NZ_JAVTWX010000128.1, from coordinate 25,815 downwards.
GTGATGATCGATCCGCTCATCTTCGAGACGCCGAGCTCACGATCGGGGAAATAGATCGGGACCTCCGCCACCGTGCCGCCGGCCTCGATCACTCTGCGCGTCATATCGACCTGGAATGAGTACCCCTTGGAGGTCACATCGTTCAGATCGATCTTGCGCAGGATGGATGCCCGGAACGCATTGAAGCCTCCGGTGGCATCGTGCACGGGCAGATCCATCGCAACCTGGATCCAGATATTGGCCAGCCGGCTCAGCATCTCGCGCGACTTCGTCTGGTTGGTCGAGCCACCGCGCATCCAGCGGGAGCCCTTGACCATATCGGCATCCTTGTCCCGCAACGCCTGCAGCATCGCTGGAAGCAGCTCCGGCTGGTGTGAGCCGTCCGCATCCATCTCGACCACAACATCGAAGCCGCGTTCGAGTCCCCATTGGAAACCCGCGAGATAGGCCGCGGCCAGACCTTCCTTGCCCGCTCTGTGCAGTACATGGACCTTGTCGTCCTGCGCCGCCATTCGGTCGGCGATGGCGCCGGTGCCATCGGGCGAGTTGTCGTCCGCGATCAGTGCGTACGCGTTGGGAACCGCTGCACGCAGCCGGCCAATGATGGATTCGATGTTTTCGGCCTCGTTGTAGGTGGGCGTGACCACCAGAACGTGGGCTAGGGATTCGGAGCGCTGGGCCATAACGGCAGTCTAGCCATCGGCGTTTGTGGCCTGTGGGACACCCGGGATTTCGTCCACCAATGGGCGATGACGGAAGGCCGTGCGCAGCACGATCGTGGTGACGGTGCGCACCGAGAGCTCACGCCGGATGAGGTTCAGCAGCCCGTCCAGCTCTTCAGCGGAGCCGACCTGAGCCAGGCACAGGTAGCTGGCATTGCCGGCCACCGAATAGCAGGAGGTGATCTGCGGCAGGCCGGCAAGGTAGTCGGGTGCGTCATCGGCCATCGAGGTCGACAACGGCTGGATCTCGATGAATGCGGTGAGCGGACGCCCTACTTTGCTGGCATCCACGTCGGCGCGATAGCCGGTGATGATGCCGCGCTGCTCCAGCCTGCGCACTCGCTGTTGCGTGGCAGACGTCGACAGTCCCACCTTGCGTCCCAGCTCGGTGAACGACATGCGCCCATCGCGCGACAGCAGGGCGAGTATCTGCTCGTCAGTTTGCTCCATGAGGCCATGGTGGCACCATGGGGAGATGCCTGACTCGTCCAGCCTCATCGTGGATACTGCCACGCTCTACTTCCGCGCGTACTACGGTGTTCCGGCGAGCCTTGTCGACGAGCAGGGACGTCCGGTCAATGCGCTGCACGGCATGCTCGACATGCTGGCGCGCCTGATCGATCAATACCGGCCGACATCGGTGGTCTGCTGCCGAGATGACGATTGGCGTCCGGCCTGGCGGGTCGAGCTTGTGCCGAGCTACAAGGCGCATCGGGTTTCGGTCGCCGAACCCGGCATTGCCCAGATTGAAGCCGAGGAGGTCGAGGATGACCTCGCTCGCCAGGTGCCGTGGATCTGGGAATGCCTGGACGCTGTGGGCATCTGCCAGGCCGGTGCGGCCGGATTCGAATCAGATGATCTGTGTGGCACGCTGGCCCGCCGCGCAGCGGCTGCCGGTGGACGCGCCATCGTGGTCAGCGGTGACCGCGATCTCTTCCAGCTGGTTGCCGACCGGATTCAGGTGGCGTATATCGCCCGCGGTGTCGCGAAGCACGAACTGGTGGACGACAGCTGGCTGCAGGCCAAGTACGGGCTGCGCGGCGATCAGTATGCAGATTTCGCCACCCTACGTGGGGATCCTTCCGATGGGTTGCCCGGAGTCGCGGGGATCGGCGAGAAGACCGCGGCCTTGTTACTGAACGGCTACGGCGGTCTCGACCAGATCATCGCTGCGGCCGCCGATCCGGGCTCGCCGCTGACGGCGAAGCTGCGACTGCGCATCCAGCAGGCCGGAGAGTATTTGCAGCGGGCCCGTCCGGTGGTCGCCACGGCCACCGTCGACCTGCCGCAGCTGGACGATCGGTTGGAGCCGGCGCGTGCCGACCTGGAGCGCTGTCGGTCGCTGGCGGCTCAGCACAACAGCCGCGGACCGATGGGCCGGTTGCTGAACGCGCTTGGCGTCCAGGAGAGCCTTCGGTAACCGGCGATTCTGGCGGGCCCGAAATCGTCTCCATCGGATCGGGTCGTGGAGGCTCTGGATCACAGCTCCGCAGAATCCCGATCGCCGCGAACCAGCACGTAGACCGCCGAACCGGCCAGCAGATTCGCGCCGAACTGGCCGAGGGCACGCGGGTTGCCGTGCTCCGACAACGGGATGCGTTTGTCCTGCCTGAGATCGGCATCGCGGAACAACGGCTCCAGGTCGACCAGCGTCGCGTGATGCAGGTTAGGGGTCGCATACCAGCTATACGGTAGGTCTTTCGATCGGGGCATGTGCCCGCTCAGCAGCCGAAGCCGATGCCGCCAGTAGCCGAAGTTCGGCATGGTGACGATCAACCGGGGCGCGATCCGTCGCATGGCGGCCAACGCGAGGTCGGGACGCAGCACCGCCTGCAAGGTGCGGCTCAGCACCACGACATCGTACGAGTCGGCAGTGAAGAGATCGAGCTGGCTGTCAATGTCGAGTTCGATCAGGGGCACGCCGCGTCTGATCGCGGCGATCACCTCGTCTGCGCCGCGTTCGACGCCGGTTCCTGTGCAGCTGCGGTGCCGGATCAGCCAGCTGAGCAGTTCGCCATCACCGCAACCGAGGTCGAGCACCCGGGAGCCCGCCGGGATGTTGCGGGCGATCACCCGGAGGTCTTCGCGCAATTCCATCGATTGACTCATGCTCGCCCCCACGCGGTGCCCCGGTAGTCGTTCTTGGCTTCGAGGAATGCTCGCACCGTGGCGAGATAGGGATCGATCTCCAGCAGGAAGGAGTCATGACCCCATGGGGACTGGATGTCGCGGAAGGTGACCGGCAGTTCCGCCGAGGCCAGCCGACGCACGATCCGGCGGCTCTGCTCGGTCGAGAAACGCCAGTCGCTGTCGAAACTCAACACCAAGAAACGCACTGGGTCGGCCCGAACCGCGTCCAGCGCCGACGAGTCTGCGAACGGATCGAAGTAGTCCATCACCCGGGTGAGATAGAGATAGCTCAGGGCGTCGAACCGGGTCAAGAACGCCTCGCCTTGATGTTCGAGGTAGCCCTCGACGGCGAAATCGACTCCGAATCCCGGTGCCGACTCCGCATATTGGGGTTGGCGTCCGAACTTCTCCTGGAAACCCTGTTCGGAGGTGTACGTGATGTGCGCCATCATGCGCGCGATCGTCAGCCCGACATCGGGGCTGACGCCCTGCTCGGTGAAGCGGCCGCCCTGAAAGTTCTCGTCGCGGACGATGGCCTCGCGTCCAACCGCGGAGAACGCGATATTCTGCGCGGTCAGCCGACTGGAGGCGGCGATGATCACCGCGTTATCCAGATCGGCCGGATACGAGATGGCCCACTGCAGCGCCTGCATGCCACCCATCGACCCGCCGACCACCGCATGCAGCTTACGAACGCCGAGATAGGCGACCAGCGCGCGGTGCACAGTGACGAAATCGCTCATGTTCAGCAGCGGGAAATCAAGTCCCCAGGGCTTGCCGGTTGCGGGATTGACCGAACTGGGTCCGGTGCTGCCCTGACAGCCGCCCAGCAGGTTGGGCACGATCACGAACCAGCGATTCGTGTCGATGGCCTTGCCCGGGCCGATCATGGTGTCCCACCAGCCCGGATGCTTGTCGCCCTGGTGCCAGCCAGCCGCGTGCGCATCACCGGTCAGGGCATGACAGACGAAGACCGCGTTGCTGGCGTCCGCGTCCAGGGTGCCGTAGGTCTCGTAGGCGATCACCACTTCGTTCAGCTGATCGCCGCACACCAGCCTGAGCGGATGTGCGGCGTCGAACAGCGTGACCTGCTTGGTCTGGGTGAATCCGAGTCCGTCGTCGCTGGTGGTCATCACTCAGCTGTTTGTGCCAACGCTTGATCGAGATCGGCGAGGATGTCGTCGATATTCTCGATGCCGATGGACAGTCGCACCATTTCCGGTGCGACGCCGGCAGCGGCGAGTTCTTCGTCGTTTAACTGGGAGTGCGTCGTGGATGCGTTGTGGATGACCAGCGACTTCGCATCCCCGATGTTTGCGAGATGGCTGAACAACTGCAGGGCCTCGACGAAGGTGCTGCCTGCCTGGCGTCCGGCTCGCAGGCCGAAGCTGACCAGGCCGCTATAGCCCTTGCCGGTCAACACCTGATCGGCGATCTCGTGGTAAGGATTGTCCTCGAGTCCCGGGTAGTTCACCCAGGCGACCAACGGGTGATCGCGCAGATGTTCTGCGACTTTCAGCGCGTTCTCGCTGTGCCGCTCCATCCGCACGTGCAGGCTCTCGATGCCTTGCAGAATGATCCAGGCGTTCATCGGAGACAGCGTGGCACCGGTATTGCGCATCAGCACGGTACGGGCCCTGGTGATATATGCGGCAGGGCCTGCAGCGTCGGTCCAGACCACATCGTGGTAGGACGCGTCCGGCTGGGCCAGCATCGGGAAACGAGCTGCGTTCGCGGCCCAATCGAACGTACCCGCGTCCACGATGGCACCGCCCATGGACGAGCCGTGGCCGCCCATGTACTTGGTGGTCGAGTGCACGACGACATCGGCGCCATGCTCGATCGGGCGGCACAGATAGGGCGTAGCCACGGTGTTGTCGATCATGAACGGCAGCCCGAGATCGTGGCTCGCCTTCGCCCAGGCATCGATGTCGATGACGTTGAGCTTGGGGTTGCAGATCGTTTCACCGAAGACCAACTTGGTGTGCTCGTCCACGAGCGCGGGCAGATCTTCGGGCCGGTCCGGGTCGACCAGGCGGCACTCGATGCCGAACTGTTGGAGGGTGTGGGTGAACAGGGCGAAGGTGCCACCGTAGAGGGTCGACAGGGCAACGATGTTGTCACCTGCTGCGGTGACGTTGAGCACGGCATAGGTGACCGCCGCCGCCCCGGTCGCGGTGGCGAGCGCTCCGACACCACCCTCCAGCGCAGCGATGCGGGTCTCGTAGACGCCGGTCGTGGGGTTCATCAAACGGGTGTAGATATTGCCCGGAACTGCCAGCGCGAACAGGTCTGCGGCGTGCTGCGAATCGTCGAAGGTGAATGCGGCGGTCTGATAGATCGGTACCGCACGCGAGTTGGTGGCAGGGTCAGATTCTTCCTGGCCTGCATGTACGGCCAAGGTCTCCAGCTGGTAGGACGGATGATCGGTCATCGATGCCCCTTTCGGATCGGCGCCACCAAGATTACCGTCGAGCACCGGCCCACTATGGCAGATTCCAAAGCCAGTTCAGTTGAAGATCCTTGATTTTGCTGACACGCCCACAGATTGGAATCTACCATCAACCTATCAGGCCTGATTCCACCACTCCCGCTCAAGCCCCAGAAATGAGGCAACCAGGAATGAACACCTCACAAACGAAGTCACGTACCTCGCGTTTGGCCATCCTGGCACTGTGCTGCGTGGCCGCATTCGGCACGACTGTCGCCAACTCAATCGTCCCTGCCAACGCA